>CBFGOS010000338.1:0-2937 GCA_965650425.1 uncultured Lysobacter sp.
TCCCGATCATGTTCTGGAAGCGCGGGTTCCGAACCTGATCCTCCAACCCCTGGTGGAGAACGCGTTGCGCCATGGACTGGCCACGCGCGCCGGCCCGGGGCGCGTGGACATCCAAGCGCACCGGCAGGGCGACGCCCTCCTGCTGCGCGTTGTCGATGACGGCCGAGGCCTACCCCCGGCGACGACCGAACGCGTAGGCCTGGCCAACACCCGGGCGCGCTTGCACCTGCTGTATGCGGACAGGCAGCGCTTCGACGTGCGAAATTGCGAGAGCGGCGGCGTCATCGCCGAGATCGAACTGCCTTGGCGCACTGCCCCATGACCCTCCGCGTACTGATCGTTGACGATGAACCCGTCGCCCGTCGCGGCATATTGCGGCTGCTGCAGCAGGAGCCGGACATCGAAATCGTCGGTGAGTGCGGTGACGGTGCTGCGGCCATCTCGGCGATCAGCACCCTGGCGCCCGACCTCGTCTTCCTCGACGTGCAGATGCCCGAACTCGATGGGTTCGCCGTCATTGAAGCCATCGGGGGTCACCGCATGCCAGCGGTCGTATTCGTGACCGCATTCGATCAACACGCCGTGCGAGCGTTCGACGCGCAGGCGCTCGACTACGTGCTGAAGCCGGTCGATCCGGAACGCTTTCGCCGTGCCCTGCAGCGCGCCCGCTCCCACCTGGCTCATCCCGATGAGGGCTTCGTCCGTCGCGTATCCGAGGCCTTGAAGTCGCTCGATCGCGGCGAACTGCATCGGTACCCTTCGCGGCTCGCCATCCGTACCGAGGGTCGCGTTCGACTGCTCGAGATTGACGAGATCGATCGCATCGTCGCGGCCGGGAATTACGTCGATGTCCACGCGGGCGCGAAGCAGCACCGGATGCGCGAGACGATGGCCAGCCTGGAGTCCCGCCTGGACCCACAACGCTTCATCCGCGTCTCGCGGGCGGCGTTCGTCGGCATTGCCCATATCCGTGAGGTGCAGCCGCTGTTCAACGGGGACTTCGTCGTCCTCCTCAAGAATGGCGCACAGGTGAACGGCAGCCGCCGCTATCGGGCGGCCCTCGACGTGTTGCTTCGCTGATCGCTGCGTTCCGCGCGGCTCGCTTTCTGCGCGCGCTTGGGCCGCAGGCCACTCTCCTTCGACGCGCCGCCGTCACTGCACAGCGCCCACTCCTCCCACCGCCGCGTCCGCCTGGCACCACGGGCACGCCAGCGGCCTGAGGACAGCCCATGATCCGCCGCACGCACTGATGCGTTTCGGAGATGATCATGAAAACGTACAACCTCCTGCTGTCTGCCGTGACCGCCAGCGTCGTCCTCACCGGCGTGATTCCCTGCGGGGCGAATGCGTCCGACGGCGTCCGCGCCGAGTCCCTGGAACTCAACAAGTCGGTCACCCGCAGGGTGTACGAGGAAGGCCTCAACCAGGGACGATTCGAAGTGCCCTACAGTGCCGACTTCGTTGGCCACGGTGGCAGGCGAACCTTCACCCATGCCGATGGCATGGCCGAAGCCAAGGGATGGCGCAAAGCGTTTCCTGACCTGAAGATCACGGTCGACAAGCAGGTGGCCGAGCGCGACCTGGTGGCCGTGCGCTGGACGGCACGCGGGACCAACACCGGCACCGGCAATGGCATTCCGGCCACGGGCCGCGCCGTGCAGATGACCGGCACCACGCTGTTCCGCATGGCGGATGGGCAAATCGCCGAAGAGTGGACATGCGCCGATTCGCTCGGGTTGATGAGGCAGCTGGGCATGGTGGCGACGCCCGCCGCGACCCCGCCGACCGACGCAAGCGCTTCTGCTGGTGCCCGCTAACTCGGGCCGATGCGGTGCCTCCCAAGCCGCCCTCGGGCGGCTTGGGCCTTCAATGGCTTCGATGACGACCCAGGGGCTTGCGTCAGTTCCCGTCCCCGAAGCTAGCGGACGGACATGCTGCAAAAGACTCGCAAGCCGTACTCCACGCTGAGGCGCTCGTTCTCCCAGGTGTAGATGACGATACCTACCGCCCTAACCGGCGCCGACCACCAAGGTCGGCGCTCTTTCTGCTTTCCGCTGATACAGGCGTATCGAACGCTTCGCATTTCCGGCGAGCTATTTGCGCACGCGCCCTGCTCGCTTTCCATTGCTGCGTGGCGCATCAGCGCGCCTTTGCGCGAACTCCGGGAAGGTCTCCGCTACCGACGCCTTATCCGGCAGTACGTAGAACACCCCGCCCCGCTTGAACGTCGGACCGAGAATCTGCTCGTAAAACTCGGGGGCTACGTTTATGCACCCATGCGTGACGCGGTTGTCGTCAGGCGAAGGCGATGCAAGACGTTCGGCGCGCTTCTCGCCCGGGACGTTGGCGGTAGGGTGGATGGAGACCGCGGAATCGTAGTCCACCCACAGCACGCGCCCAGCGTCGATGGACGGACCGAAACCACCCACGAAGCGACCGGCAGGGGTCGTGCGATCCTTGCCCGGAATCTCGCGTAGCGCGAGGCCGGCGATGCCCGGGGCGGTGTGGTCGCCAACCGCCGAGCCAAAAAGCCCAGGCGCAGCGCCGCGTAGCCGTCCGTCACCGCCAAACACCAGGATCTGTGCGGCCTCCTTGTCGATGACCGCAAACGGATAGCCGTGGTTGTCCTTGGCAGCAACAACCCAGCCCGCAAGTTCAATGACCGTGCTGGAAACATCCTGCCCTTGCGGAAGCAGGTCGACAGCGGCGACCGGTTGGGCGGCGGCATCCTCGGCGCTGGCGGCACTAAAGCTCGCGAATGCCAGCGCCAACGCCAGCGCGCCAGAGGCGGCGCGGATCGCAGGGTGTATGCGCGTATTGATAGGACAGTTCCTTGATACGAATACGATTAACCGCGCGGCACGCGGCGCGGCGACGACTCGAGCGACTGGAGGCGCGTTTCCATCTGATCCAGACGCTGGTTGGCCTGCTGCGCGG
>CBFGOS010000339.1:0-2927 GCA_965650425.1 uncultured Lysobacter sp.
ACGTGGTACCAGAGGTTGACCGCGACGATCGGCGCCTTGCGGTCGGTGTGCACGATCACCCGCAGGCCGTTGGGCAGGGTGAACTGGTCATAGGCGATGTCGACCTTGGCCGGGGCCTTGGCCAGCGCGGGCGCCGGGGTAAAGGTCAGCCCGCCCATCGCGGTGGCGAGGGCAAGGGCGAGGGCGGCGGCACGCGGCCGGGCAAACACGGTCATTTCGACGCTCCATGTGTGGCAGGGCACCCGGATCGGGCAACGGTCGATGGTAGCGGCGGGGCCGGGCCCGGGCACTAGGCCACAAGTCCCGGTAGGGGGAGGGGGCGTGCCTTGCGTCGGCGGGCCGGCGCGGCGCATGGCCCGGGTCCGGGGCACCGGCGCGTGGGGTGGCGCCGCAAGGACGCTGTCGCGCCCAGCCAACCGGTTTGGGCGAAAATGCACGCAACGCCCCGGAGCCGCCGCCATGTCCACCCGCCCTTCCCTGCATGTCCTGGTCACCGGCGCCAACCGCGGCATCGGCCTGGAATTCACCCGCCAGTTGCTCGAGCGCGGCGACCGCGTGACCGCCACCTGCCGGCACCCCGGGCGCGCGGGCGCACTCAACGCGCTGGCTGCCGAGCACCCCGGTCGCCTGCACGTGCTGCCCTTGGACGTGGCTGACGCGAAGTCGCACGCCGAGCTGGTCCGCGAACTGCCGCTGGTGGGCGGTGACGTCGACCTGCTGATCAACAACGCCGGCGTGCTGCATTCGGGCGAGCGCTTCGGCCACCTGACCGCGGAGAATTTCGAGGACAGCTTCCGCACCAACGCGGTGGGCCCGCTGCTGCTGACCCAGGCGTTGGCGCCGCACCTGACGGCGGGGGCGAAGGTCGTGAACCTGTCCTCGGTGCTGGGCTCGGTGGCGTCGGTGGATGGCTTCCACACGCCTTCCTACGCGGTATCGAAGGCGGCACTGAACATGGTCACGGCGCTGCTGGCGCAAGCCCTGGTCGAGCGCGCCGTCACCGTGCTCGCCTTCCACCCCGGCTGGGTGATGACCGACATGGGCGGCAGCGGCGCGAACGTGGCCGCACCGGAGTCGGTCGCGGCGATGTTGCGGGTCATCGATGCCGCCACCCACGCCGACAGCGGGCGTTTCCTCGACCGCGACGGCAAGCGGATGCCGTGGTGAACACGATCACAATGTTCGACGTCATCCTGTTCCAGCCCGAGATTCCGCCCAACACCGGCAACGTGATCCGGCTGTGCGCCAACACCGGCGCGCGCCTGCACCTGGTCGCGCCGCTGGGGTTCACGCTGGAGGACAAGCAGCTCAAGCGGGCCGGACTGGACTACCACGAGTACGCCACGCTGCAGGTGCACGATGGGCTGGAGGCGGCTGTGGCGGCAATCGGCGCGGCCAACGGCGCGCCACCGCGGCTGTTCGCGCTGAGCACGCGCGGCAGCGTGCGCCACGACACGATTGCGTACCGCCCGGGTGATGCCTTCCTGTTCGGCCCGGAAACGCGCGGGCTGCCCGAAGACGTGCTGGCGCAGGTGCCGGCCGGGCAGCGCATCCGGCTGCCGATGCGGCCAGGTAATCGCAGCCTCAACCTGTCCAATGCGGTGGCGGTGGTGGTGTTCGAAGCGTGGCGGCAGCAGGGGTTCGTGGGCGGCGCGTGAGGCGCGTGAGGCGCGCGGGCGTGTTGCGGTGGCCTAGGCGGCTGCCGGCGGGGGCCAGTCGGGCTGGGATGGCCGGTCCGAGAGTGGATTGGCGCCCAATCGACTGACCAGCGGTCGCAGCAGGCGCGTGGCGGCCAATGCCGTGGTTCCCCACCGTGTGGTTGCCAGCATGCCGGCGACCACCGTCTCGGTGTGCGGCAGCATCTGCGCGAGCCAGGATTTTTCCTGCGCGTTGCTGTCGAACTTGTCGACCCCGGGCCAGGTGCCGGATAGCGCCTCCAGGGCTGCCAGTTTGGTCAGGCACCCCGGGCTGTGCTTGGCGTACTGGGGGTGCCAGCCGATCTTGAACGCGCTCAAGGTGCTGCCCACCAGGAAGTAGCTGGTGGAGCCGATCACCTGGTCGCCCAGGAGGATCTCGACGAACACCGCTGCACCGATCTGGCTGAACTGCGCGACCATGTCCTGGAAAAAGCCGGTACCGGCCTGGCTGCACCGAAGCGCACTCCCCTTGGCGCCTTTCCAGCCGCTGCGCTCCAATTGCAGGAAGCGCTCGGCGACCGCCGGCTGCACGTCATGGCCCTGCAGCACGCGTGCCCGGACCGGCCCGAGTTCCTCCAGGCGCCGACGATGCCGTCGCAGGTTCTTCAGCACCTTGCGCGGCATGGCCTGTGTGGCGTCCAGGCCCTCGGGCACGTGCAGCACGGGTCGGGCGAAGCGGCGCACCTCGTGCCAGCTGCCGCCATCGGCCTGCGCGACCCGGCGCAGGGCGGCCAGGCCGTCATCGTGCTCGAGCACGTTGCCAAACAGGATGGCGTGGCTGCGCGGTGCGCCGTCGCCGCGACGGATCGCGGCCAGCAGCGCTTCGGCGACCGCGTCGCCGTCCTGCGGCGTGACCAGCAATCCGGTCCGGAAGGAGTGCCGGGTGCGGTAGCCGCGCCAGTGGTGCACCGGCAGGTACAGGCCCGGCTGTTCCGCAGTGAAGCAGCCGACCCCGACCAGCTCGCGCCCGCCGCGACCGAGGCGCTCGAACAAGGCAATGCGGGGCGGCCGGCCCGGCGTCAGCCAGTGCGCCGCGGGCACGATGAACTGTGGCAACAGGAACGGGCTGGGGTGCCGCGCCCGTTGGCCAAGCTCGCTCCACGCTGCTCGGGTGCGCACGTCCAGGTGGCATGGGCTGCACCAGCGGATGGCGATCGACATGGCTACGGTCCCTTGGTGCGCGCACGTTGGTCGTGGCGCAGCGTCCCACCCGAGGCAACGAATCCCCCA
>CBFGOS010000340.1:0-2917 GCA_965650425.1 uncultured Lysobacter sp.
CCAAGCGGGGAACGTATCCCATGAAATGGCTGTCCGCTGCGACGCGATTGCGCAGTCCCAGTTGAACCGAAAATGCCTTCTGGGAGAGAGGGGCCGCCATTGCCCTTCGTACTTGCCTGCCCGGGGAATCAGCGTCCCTTAGGAGGATCCGGTAAGTGGCCATGGCACTGGCCGTGGAGACTACCGCATCGGCCGCAACCCGGTAGTCGCGGACGACAATGCCCGTGGCTCGGCCGGATTCGACGAGGATGCGCTCGACCGGGGTCTCAAGATGGGTCTCACCACCCAATTGTTGGAACCGGGAATGCAGGACCTCGCTGATACTGCCCATGCCCCCTTCGGGTAAGTAGCACTCGCCAGCGAGCATCGCCACCAGACCGATGAGCTGCATGACTGGCGTCTCCTCTGGTGGGAGGCCCGTGTACAAGGTGACGCTGCCCATTGCGGCACGCAAGGACGGGTCGCGAACCAGCCGGTTAAGTTCGTCGGCGACCGTGCCACGCAACTTGGGCACCTCGCGCCATCCCTTCCACAGCAGGCGGGGCAAGGAGAACGGCCGTACTATGATCTCTTCGGTGAGCAGGTCGAGCATTGGGGTCCACCGCTCCCGCAAACGAATTGCATCCTGCTGCGCGGCGGGATCAGAGTCGGGCAATGAACTGGCGATAGGGCCCGACTGGATTTGGCAACCGGCGCGGAATCTCACAATGGCGTCGTCTGCTACTCGCGTTGTCTGCAGGTCGGTGATCCGACGAAGTGGTAGCAATGCGCAACGATCCATGGCCAGCCTTTCAAAGGCACGGTCCAAGAGGGACGGCAGTGCCACATAGAGGGCGCCATTGTTGAAGGTGAAACCTTCGTGCTGCGCGGTGGTGCAGCAACCACCCACTTGGCTGCTGGCCTCGAACAGTGCGACACGGCGCCCTTGGCGAAGCAGCGCAATGCCTGCGCTCAAACCGGCAAGTCCACCGCCAACGATGACGATCCGCTCCGCTCGTCTCATTGCTTGTCTTCCTCTGCTCCGCCCTCCGCTTCGTCCATGGCAAGTCGTAGTAGGAACAGGAACGAGTCCTTGTCTGCCAGTTGTGGCGTGTATCGGCGTACGTTGAAGAGGCCCAACATCGCCATGTAGATGCTGCGGGCCAGGTGCAGCGCTTTTGCCTCGGTGGCACCCATTTGCTGAAATGCCTGCGACAGGTAGTCGACGCGCCTCGCATCTACCTGACGTACGGTACGCGCAGCCACATGATCCTGCGCGGCCCAATCGCGCATAGCTGCGTCGGTCTGGCCGATCGCAAGATGGGACCTGGGGTGCAGCACGCGGTCAAAGAGACCCTCAAGCCGCTTGCGCGGGGCAAGCTCGGCGGTGTCTTCGATCAATCGTTGCGTAAACTCGCGTTTCCATTGCTGAAGCATCGCCGAAAGCAGTTCGTCTCGGCCCGAGAAACGCCAATAGAACGGCCCCTTACTGATTCCCAGGGTCCCGGCAAGGCGTTCGACCTTAACGGACTCGATTCCTGCAATGGCCAGCTGGCGAAGTCCGGCGGACACCCAGTCGTCACGCGTCGGTCCTTTGTCATTTGTCGGCATTGAGGCTGCTCACGGTTGGAACGCGATCATCGTATACGGTGCCGTATACGTATTGCAATACGGATATACGGAACCGTATATTCAGGCGCGTTTAGCTTCGGCTGTGCGGTTTTGTGTGCTAGTCGAGGAGGTGGGCAGGCCTGCCCCGCTTTGTCGGCTTGCAGCAATTGGCCGGAGCTGCTTGGCACGGAAACAAGATGCTTGCGGTTTGGCAGTGAAGTGATGCGATCTATTGGGCCCGGCCTTGGCTGAGTAGGAATATGCCAAGGTCTTTGGAGCTCAGGCTCACCCCGCAATTCAACGACCAAGACCTCACAGAGAGGACCCGGTGAACAGCAATCATTTCGTGGTCAATTTCCAAGAGAAGCTTGTCAGGATTTCGGAGCACTGGGCGCCACGGGTCATCGCCCAGATGAACGACTATCAGTTCAAGCTAGTTAAGATCCTTGGGGGAGTTCGTGTGGCATTCCCATCCTGATACGGACGAGGTCTTCATTGTTCTCGATGGCGCGATGACGCTTGAGTTCCGGGACACCGAGGTCATGCTCGCTGCCGGTGAGATGTATGTAGTTCGTGCCGGTGTTGAACACCGCCCCAGATCGAAAGCCGAGTGCAGCATCCTGCTTGTGGAGCCGCGCGGTGTTGTCAACACGGGCGACGCCCAGTGCGACTACACGGCTGAATCCGACGTGTGGATCTAAGTCCTTGTGCAGGCCCGGGGGCGAGGGCACAACCTTCCTCAGTCCTTGGGCAGCGCCATCAACCAGTCGAGGAAGGTGCGGGCGGCCGGACGCAGGCGGCGGTGCGAGGGATAGACGACGTAGTAGTTCCAGCGTGCCGCTACCACCGGGCCGGGTAGTCGCACCAGTCGACCGCTGGCCAGGTAGTGGGTGGCGATGCGGTCGCGCGCTACCATGGCGCCCAGGCCGCGGGCGGTGGCTTCCAGCGCGTCTGTGGAGTCGCTGAAGACATAACGGGCGTCGGTGTCCACCCCGTGCACGCCGGCGGCACGGAACCAGTCGGGCCAGCCCTGGCGGCCGAGGTCGGCGACCAGGGGCAGGCGCGCGATGTGCGCGGGTTCGGTCACCTCCGCCAGCCCGGGCAGGGTGGGGGCGGCGACCGGAAACAGGGATTCATCCATCAGCGCATGCGCGGTCAATCCGGGCCAATGGCCCGCGCCGTGGCGAACGCCGAGGTCCGGGCCGCCCTCGTCGAAGCGGGTGAGGGCGATCTCGGTATCGACGTTGATCCGCACGTGCGGGTGGACGGCTGCGAATTCCGGCAGGCGCGGGGACGGAAAGAGGGAGGGAGGGGGGAAGAGAGGAGG
>CBFGOS010000341.1:0-2896 GCA_965650425.1 uncultured Lysobacter sp.
TCGTCCAGGTCGATGCGCTCGGGCCGCGTGTCCGGATGCCAGCTGTCGCGGAGGTAGTCGGCGTTGGCGCGCACGAAGGCGCTGTAGCGCGAGCGCATCAGGGCTTCGGCCGTGGCAGCCTGGGCGGTGCCCGCGTGCAGCGGACCGCAGCAGTCGGCAAAGGCGCGGCCGGAGCCGCAGGGGCAGGGTGCTTTCATGGCGCCATTGTGGGCGGCGACGCCCGCCGGCGATACCATGCACGCCTGACCCTCGCGAGCCATGCCCATGAAAGCCCCCGCCTACCTCGACGACGCGCAGATCGAGCGCTTGTCCGACCTGCTCGACCAGCGCGCCGTCCCGTTCAAGGGCTTCAACCTGGAGGCTCTGGACGGCTTCCTGTCGGCGCTGGTCGTTGGTCCGGCCGACGTTCCGGCCGAAGAATGGCAGCCGGTGGTATGGGGTGGCAAACCGCCCCGTTGGGACAGCGAAACCGAGGCCGAGGAAGTGGCCGCACTGCTGCAGGGCCACTTCAACATGGCCAGCGCGCGCGTGCGCCATGGCGACGACGACCTGCCCGACCACTTGGCGCCCCTGCTGTGGCTGCCCGAGGAGGCCGAGGCCGAGCATCCCGACGAGTTGGACGTGGGCCGGGACTGGGCGCTGGGCTTCTTCACGGCCGTGGAACTCCGCGAGGCGCTGTGGGACCAGTGGCTGGACGAGAACGAATGGATCGAGCAGATCTTCGGCCTGCTCGACCAGATCGCCAGTGGCGAGATCATCGGCGAGGACCCGACCGCCGAGCCCACGCCGATCAGCTACCGCGAGCGTCTGGAAGTGATCGCTGGCCTGCCGGGCATGCTGGCCGACCTCCACCACCACCGCATCGAGGCCCTGACCCCGCGCGAGCCGATCCGCAAGGACGCCACGCCGGGGCGCAACGACCCATGTCCGTGCGGCAGCGGCAAGAAGTACAAGGCCTGCCACGGCGCCTGATCCTGCCGCGCGCCATACGTAACCGTCTGACCGCGATGCCCTGGGAGCATGGCGTGATGCAACGCCGTGCTTTTGCCGCCCCCTGCCGAAAGCGCGACAATGGCGCGCTTGCGTTGGCGCACCTGCGCCCGCATCGACGTATTGCCGATGGCGTCATTGCGCACCCACGCGCACGATCGCCCTTTTCCCCGCCGCAACCAGCGAGTCCACGCCGACATGTCCAACGCCCCGAAGATCATCTACACGCTGACGGATGAAGCCCCGTTCCTGGCCACCCAGTCGCTGTTGCCGATCGTCGAGGCGTTCGCCGGCACCGCCGGCATCGCGGTGGAAACGCGTGACATCTCGCTGGCCGGGCGCATCCTGGCGCAGTTCGCCGAGTACCTGAAGCCGTCGCAGCGCATCGACGACCACCTGGCCGAGCTCGGCCAGCTGGCGACCACGCCCGAAGCCAACATCATCAAGCTGCCCAACATCAGCGCCTCGGTGCCGCAGCTGAAAGCGGCCATCGCCGAGCTGCAGCAGCAGGGCTACGCGCTGCCGGATTACCCGGAAGAGCCCAAGAGCGAGCAGGACAACGACGTCAAGGCGCGCTACGGCCGTGTCATGGGCAGCGCGGTGAACCCGGTGCTGCGCGAAGGCAACTCCGACCGCCGCGCGCCGGCCTCGGTGAAGGCCTATGCGCGCAAGCATCCGCACCGCATGGGCGCGTGGAAGTCCGACAGCCAGTCGCACGTGGCGCACATGGACGGCGGCGATTTCTACGGCAGCGAGCAGTCGGTGGTGATGCCAGCTGCGGGCACGGTGAACATCGAGCTCGAAGGCGCCGACGGCCGTCGCAGCATGCTCAAGACCGGGCTCAAGGTGCAGGCCGGCGAAGTGCTGGACGCGTCGGTGATGAGCACCGCGCAGCTGGGCGAGTTCATCGACGCGCAGATTGCCGACGCCAAGGCGCGCAACGTGCTGTTCTCGCTGCACCTGAAGGCCACCATGATGAAGGTCTCCGACCCGATCATGTTCGGCGTGGCCGTCAAGCGCTTCTACGCGCCGGTGCTGGAGAAGCACGCCGTGGTGCTGGACGAGGCTGGCTTCGATGCCAACAACGGCATCGGCGACCTCTACGCGCGCCTGCCCTCGCTGCCGGCCGACGCGGCCGCGCAGATCGAGGCCGACATCGCCGCCCTGTATGCGCAGCGCCCGGGCGTGGCGATGGTCAACTCGGACAAGGGCATCACCAACCTGCACGTGCCCAGTGACGTGATCGTCGACGCCTCGATGCCGGCGATGATCCGCGACAGCGGTGGCATGTGGAACGCCGAAGGCAAGCTGCAGGATGCCAAGGCCGTCATTCCCGACCGTTGCTACGCCGGCATCTACCAGGCGGTGATCGACGACTGCAAGGCCAATGGTGCCTTCGACCCGGCCACCATGGGCAGCGTGCCCAACGTGGGCCTGATGGCGCAGAAGGCCGAGGAATACGGCAGCCACGACAAGACCTTCCAGATCGCCGCCACCGGTACCGTGCGCGTGGTCGACGATGCCGGCAAGGTGCTGATGCAGCACGCGGTGGAGGCCGGCGACATTTGGCGCATGTGCCAGACCAAGGACGCGCCGATCCGCGACTGGGTGAAGCTGGCGGTGAACCGCGCGCGCCTGAGCCACACGCCGGCGGTGTTCTGGCTGGACGCGCAGCGCGCGCATGACCGCAACCTGATCGCCAAGGTCGAGCAGTACCTCAAGGACCACGACACCAGCGGCCTGGACATCCGCATCCTGTCGCCGGTGGACGCGATGAAGCTGTCGCTGCAGCGCATCCGCGCCGGCCAGGACACCATCTCGTGCACCGGCAACGTGCTGCGCGACTACCTCACCGACCTGTTCCCGATCATGGAGCTGGGCACCAGCGCCAAGATGCTGTCGATCG
>CBFGOS010000342.1:0-2885 GCA_965650425.1 uncultured Lysobacter sp.
CGATACGACGCAAATGGCCCAGGTTGCGGTGCCCACCGGTCGACGCACGGCCGATGCAAGACTCGAAATCGTTCCGCCCGGCGCGAGCAATGCCAAGCGCGCGGGCACTCAGTCCGGAATCCAGGCCGGAGGCGAGGGTGAAATGCTGCGACAGGAACTGCAACAGACCAAGGAAACCCTTGCCGCGCGCGATGCCGAAGTGGCGGAGATGAAGGCGCGCATCGACGAGCTGGAGAAGCTGCAGGCCCAGCAGCAACAGCTGATCACGATGAAGGACTCCGAGTTGGCCTCGGCACAGCAGCGGCTGGCCGGTGCTAACCAGGCCAAGCCCGCAACGGCGGAAGCCAAGCAGCAGGCCGCTGAAGCGGGCAGTGCGGGGCTTGCGCCCTGGATGCTGGGCGGCGCTGGTCTGCTGATCGCAGCGCTGGCCGGCTGGTGGTTCAGCCGGCGTCGCCGCAATTCCACCGCCAGCTCGTTCCGCGAGGCGGTGTCCAAACGCAAGCCGCCGTCGTTGGCAGATGCATTTGCACCGTCGGCCACCCTTCCGCGCGAATCCGTCGTGGAACCCGTGACTGCAACGGCCGCGGTGCGTGGCGAGCCGGCGTGGCACGCACGTGCGCCGGTTGATGCGGGTGCGGCGCCTTCCGCAGCCCCGCCCAGTAACGAGGGCGCAGAGCGGCTTGAATTGGCGCGTGCGTTCATCGACCTCGGTGACCAGGAGAGCGCCCGCAACCTGCTGGCCGAAGTGTTGGCTGACAGCGACGCGAGTGTCCGCGAGAGCGCCGAGCGCATGTTGCGGGAGCTCGACTGACGGTGCTTGACGTTGAACCGGCGCCGGGGCCGGTCCCGCTTCGACGCTACGCCATGGCCATCGAATACGATGGCAGCGAGTTTTCTGGCTGGCAGCGCCTGACCAAACCCGGTGAGCCAGACTTACGTGGGGAGCCCACGGTGCAGGGCGCGGTCGAAGCCGCGTTGAGTTTCGTGGCCGGGCGCCAAACCGAGGTGGTGTGTGCGGGGCGCACGGATGCGGGGGTACACGCATCCGCCCAGGTCGTGCATTTCGATGGCCCTGTCCACCGGGATCCGCGGGGTTGGATGCTGGGGACGACCAGTCGCCTGCCGCCCGCCATCTGCGCACGTTGGTGCATTCCGGTGGCGGATGACTTCCACGCCCGTTTCTCCGCGCGCGCGCGGCGCTACCGATACAGCATCCTCAATCGTCCCGTGCGGCCGGCCCTGCGGCGCCAGTACCTCGCCTGGGAGCGCCGCCCGCTGGATGCCGATGCGATGCACCGTGCCGCGCAGGCCTTGCTGGGGGAGAACGATTTCTCCGCGTTCCGCACTGTGCACTGCCAGGCACCGCATGCACGCCGCGATCTGCAATTCATCGCTGTGACCCGGGTCGGCGACATCGTTGACGTGGAGGTGCAGGCCAACGCCTTCCTGCATCACATGGTGCGTAACATCGTCGGCAGCCTGCTGCTGGTCGGCCGGGGAGAGCAGCCCGAAGCGTGGATCGGGCAGTTGCTCGCCGGGCGAGATCGCACGGTGGCGGGACCTACCGCGCCTTCTGCGGGGCTCGTGTTCCTGGGGCCGCGCTACCCGGTCGAATGCGGCCTTCCGGCTGAGGTGACCCTGTGAGTGCCACGCTGCGGCGAACACGTATCAAGTTCTGCGGGATGACGCGGGCCGCCGACATTCGCGAGGCCGCTGCACTGGGCGTCGATGCGGTCGGCTTGGTTTTTGCGGAACGCAGCCGTCGGCGCGTGTCGATCCAACAGGCGGTCGCATTGCGAAGCAGCACGCCGCCATTGGTCGACGTGGTGGCTTTGTTCATGGACAACACCGCCGATGAGGTCGGTGAGGTCATTGCCCGTGTCCGGCCCAGCCTGCTGCAGTTCCACGGCAGCGAATCGCGTGCGTACTGCGAGCAATTCGGATTGCCCTACCTCAAGGCGGTCGGGATGGGCGGGCAGGGCGTGGACGAGGTGCTGGCGCAGATCGATGCCCATCCGCGCGCGGCCGGCTTCCTGCTGGACAGCCACGCGCCAGGCGCCGCGGGCGGCACGGGCGAGGCCTTTGACTGGGCCCACATGCCCGCGGTTGAGGGTCGTCCGCTGTTACTGGCTGGCGGGCTGACGCCGGACAACGTGGCCGAAGCCATCCGGGCCACCCGGGTCTGGGCGGTGGATGTCTCCAGTGGCATCGAGGCCGTTCCGGGGCAAAAGGATTCTGGTCGGATGCAGCGCTTCGTCGCAGCGGTGCGAGCCGCGGATGCCGACGAAGGTCTGTCTGCCGCCGGCAGCGAAAGCGCGTGCGATGGGGTACGCTAATCCCTCGCCATGAAGACGTCGAATCGCCCTTCCGCCCCCTTCGGTCGCTCGCTGCGCCGATGGCGTCGCGTGCCCGCGGCGGCGGTGCGATAAGGCGCCACGCCTCCCGCGCCTGAGCGTCAGGCGCACCGAACCCTTTGCCTAGCACCGCGTCGCCATCCGTCGGCCGCGCCGTGTATCCCGGTTCCGGAGACTCCCGCGTGAACAATCCCCATCCCCAGGTCGCAACCAGTGCTGCGATCGACTTCCATGCCTACCCAGACGCCAACGGCCACTTCGGTCGTTTCGGTGGCCGTTTCGTCGCCGAAACCCTGATCGGCCCGCTGCAGGAACTGGCGGCCGCGTACGATGCTGCCCGCGTCGATCCGGCCTTCATTGCCGGGTTCGAGAACGACCTGGCGCATTACGTCGGGCGCCCGAGTCCGATCTATTTCGCCGAGCGCCTGAGCCGTGAGAACGGTGGCGCACGCATCCTGCTCAAGCGCGAGGACCTGAACCACACCGGCGCGCACAAGATCAACAACACCATCGGCCAGGCGCTGCTCGCCA
>CBFGOS010000343.1:0-2862 GCA_965650425.1 uncultured Lysobacter sp.
GCGTCATCGTCTCGCAGCTGCACCGCTCGCCGGGCGTGTTCTTCGACCACGACCGTGGCAAGACCCACAGCTCGGGCAAGCTGCTGTACAGCGCCCGCATCATTCCTTACCGCGGCTCGTGGCTGGACTTCGAGTTCGACCCGAAGGATGGCCTGTTCACCCGTATCGACCGTCGCCGCAAGCTGCCGGTCACCGTGCTCCTGCGCGCCCTCGGTTACACCAACGAGGAAATGCTGCGCGAGTTCTTCGAGGTCAACACCTTCCACATCGACCCGAAGGAAGGCGTGCAACTCGAGTTGGTGCCGGAGCGCCTGCGTGGCGAAACGCTGGACTTCGACCTCGCCGATGGCGACAAGGTCATCGTCGAGGCCGGTCGCCGCATCACCGCGCGCCACACCAAGCAGCTGGAAGCCGCCGGCATCTCGGCCCTGGCCGTGCCGGACAGCTACCTGGTCGGCCGCATCCTGTCGCATGACGTGATCGATGCCAACACCGGCGAGCTGTTGGCCAACGCCAACGACGAGATCACCGAAGACCAGCTGGCCAAGTTCCGCAAGGCCGGCGTGGCGTCGGTCGGGACCCTGTGGGTGAACGACCTCGATCGCGGTCCGTACATCTCCAACACCCTGCGCATCGACGCGACCAAGACGCAGCTCGATGCGCTGGTCGAGATCTACCGGATGATGCGCCCGGGCGAGCCGCCGACCAAGGACGCCGCGCAGAACCTGTTCCACAACCTGTTCTTCACCTTCGAGCGCTACGACCTCTCGGGCGTGGGCCGAATGAAGTTCAACCGCCGCCTGGGCCGCAAGGCCACCGAGGGCGCGCCGGTGCTTTACGACTCGAAGTACTTCGCCGACCGCAAGGACGAAGAGTCCGTGCGCCTGCGCGAGCAGTGCACCGGTTCGGACATCCTGGACGTGATCCGGGTCCTGACCGAGATCCGCAACGGCCGTGGCGTGGTGGACGACATCGACCACCTGGGCAACCGTCGCGTGCGTTCGGTCGGTGAAATGGCCGAGAACGTCTTCCGCGTCGGTCTGGTCCGCGTGGAGCGCGCCGTGAAGGAGCGCCTGTCGATGGCCGAATCCGAAGGCCTGACCCCGCAGGAGCTGATCAACGCCAAGCCGGTGGCCGCAGCGATCAAGGAGTTCTTCGGCTCCTCGCAGCTGTCGCAGTTCATGGACCAGAACAACCCGCTGTCGGAAGTGACGCACAAGCGCCGCGTCTCGGCCCTCGGCCCGGGCGGTTTGACCCGCGAGCGTGCCGGCTTCGAAGTGCGCGACGTGCACCCGACCCACTACGGCCGCGTCTGCACCATCGAAACGCCGGAAGGCCCGAACATCGGCCTGATCAACTCGCTGGCCGTGTTCGCCCGCACCAACCGCTACGGCTTCCTCGAGACGCCGTACCGCAAGGTCGTGGACGGCCGCGTCACCGACGACGTCGAGTACCTGTCGGCGATCGAGGAAAACGAGTACGTCATCGCCCAGGCCAACGCGCCGCAGGACGAGAACGGCGTGATGACCTCGCCGTTCGTGAACTGCCGCTTCCAGGGTGAAAACCTGCTCAAGCCGCCGAGCGAGATCCACTTCATGGACGTCTCGCCGATGCAGACCGTGTCGGTCGCGGCGGCGCTGGTGCCGTTCCTGGAGCACGACGACGCCAACCGCGCGCTGATGGGCGCCAACATGCAGCGCCAGGCCGTGCCGACGCTGAAGGCGCAGAAGCCGTTGGTCGGTACCGGCATCGAGCGCGCTGTGGCGCGCGACTCGGGCGTGACCGTGAACGCGTTGCGTGGTGGCGTGATCGAGCAGATCGATGCGGGCCGCATCGTGGTAAAGGTCAATGAGTCGGAGATCTCCGGCGAGCACGACGCCGGCGTCGACATCTACAACCTGATCAAGTACACCCGTTCGAACCAGAACACCTGCATCAACCAGTCTCCGCTGGTAAAGGTGGGTGACGTGATCGCGCGTGGCGACGTGCTGGCTGACGGCCCGTCTACCGACATCGGCGAACTGGCCCTCGGCCAGAACATGCTGATCGCGTTCATGCCGTGGAACGGCTACAACTTCGAAGACTCGATCCTGCTGTCGGAGCGCGTGGTCCAGGAAGACCGCTACACCACGATCCACATCGAGGAGCTCACCGTCCAGGCGCGTGACACCAAGCTGGGGCCGGAGGAAATCACCGCCGACATCCCCAACGTGTCCGAGCAGGCGCTGAACCGCCTCGACCAGTCCGGCGTGGTGTACATCGGTGCGGAAGTCCGCGCCGGCGACATCCTGGTCGGCAAGGTCACGCCGAAGGGCGAGAGCCAGCTGACCCCGGAAGAGAAGCTGCTGCGCGCGATCTTCGGCGAAAAGGCTTCCGACGTTAAGGACAGCTCGCTGCGCGTGCCCCCGGGCATGGACGGCGTGGTCATCGACGTGCAGGTCTTCACCCGCGATGGCATCGAGAAGGACGCCCGTGCGCGCCAGATCGAAGAGAGCGAGATCAAGCGCGTCAAGAAGGACTTCGACGACCAGTTCCGCATCCTCGAAGCCGCCATCTACGACCGCCTGCGCTCGCAGCTGGTCGGCAAGGTCGCCAACGGCGGCGCCGGCCTGAAGAAGGGCGACACCGTCACCTCGCTGGTGCTCGACAGCCTGTCCAAGAAGGACTGGTTCGGCCTGCGCATGAAGGACGAGGACGCCATCGAGGCGATCGAGCGCGCGCAGAAGCAGATCGACGTCCACAAGGACGAATTCGAGAAGCGTTTTGCCGACAAGCGCGCCAAGATCATGCAGGGCGATGACCTCGCTCCGGGCGTGCTGAAGATGGTCAAGGTGTTCCTGGCGGTGAAGCGCCGCATCCAGC
>CBFGOS010000344.1:0-2855 GCA_965650425.1 uncultured Lysobacter sp.
GTACTCGATCTTGTCGGCCACGGCCGAGAGCGGCACGGGGCCGTTGGCGCCGCGCACACGCAGCTGCTCGAGCGTGGCCGGATCGCGCAGCGATTCGCGCGCGAAGCCGACGCGGATCGGGATCTGGCGGTCGGGCAGGTTGAGCTTGGCCAGGCGCTGGGTGTAGTCGCCGGCGGTGGCCACGCGCGCGGCCTCGGCAATGCTCGCCGTGGACACGCCCAGGTCGGCGGCCCGCGCCGCGTTCGGCACAATCTGCAGCTCCGGGCGCAGCAGCGAAGCCGAGGAGGAAATGCTGCCCAGCCCCTGGATGCGGCGAAGGTCGCGTTCCACCGCGCTCGCCGCGGCGTTGAGCTGCACTGGATCGTCGCCGGCCAGCACCAGCATCATCTGCTCGCCCGGCTCGTTGCTCATGAAGCTGAGGCGCACGCCGGGCAGCTCGGCCAGCGCCGCGCGCACGGCTTGCTCCAGCATGCGTTGGCTGCGGTCGCGGTCGTCGGCCTTGCCCCAGTCCAGGGTCATCACGGCCTTGCGTGCATCGGCGCCGCCGCTCTTGGCCGGGTCACCCAGGTCGGGGACGCTGCCGATCTGGGTAAACACCTGTTTGAGCTCGGGGATGCCGGACAGCCGCCTACGCGCGTCTTCCGCCACGCGTGCGGTTTCCTCGATCGGCGTCCCCGGCGGCAGCTCCAGCGACAGCATGCTGCGGCCCTGGTCCGACACCGGGATGAACGTGGTCGGGATCAGCGGGATCAACGCCAGCGAAGCGAAGAACAGCGCGGTGGCCACCGCCAGCGTGCGCCAGCGGTGGCGCAACGCCGCGTCCACCCAGCGCAGGTAGCGCTTCATCAGCGCGCTTTCCTCCGGGTGGTCGGCGTGCGGCTTGAGCAGGTAGGCCGCCATCATCGGCGTCAGCAGGCGGGCCACCAACAGCGAGAACATCACCGCCGTCGCGGCCGTCCATCCGAACTCACGGAAGAACTTGCCGGCGATGCCGGGCATGAACGCCACCGGCACGAACACCGCGGCCAGCGTCACGGAGGTGGCGATCACCGCGGTGCCGATCTCGTCGGCGGCCTCGCGCGCGGCGTCCAGCGGCTTCTTGCCCATGCCGAGGTGGCGCACGATGTTCTCGATCTCGACGATGGCATCGTCGACCAGGATGCCCACCACCACCGACAGCGCCAGCAGCGTGATCATGTTGAGCGAGAAGCCCAGCCAGTGGATCACCGCGAACGTCGGGATGATCGACAGCGGCAGCGCGATCGCCGACACCCACGTCGCGCGCCAGTCGCGCAGGAACCACCACACCACCACCAGCGCCAGCAGCGCGCCTTCGACCAGCATCACCATCGACGAGCTGTACGAGCGCTCGGTCTCCTCCGACATATCGGTGATCAGGCGGAACTCGACGCCGGGATGGGTGGCGTGCAGGCCATCCAGCGCGGCCTTCACGCCATCACGCACCTTGAGTTCGTCCGCGCCGCGGCTGCGCGACAGCGAGAATCCGACCACCGCTTTGCCGTCCAGCAGTGCGAGCTGACTGGGGTCTGCCGCGCCGTCGGTCACGGTGGCCAGCGCGGACAGGCGCACGTTCTGACCGTTGGGCAGGGCGATGCTGAAGTCGCGCAGCGCCTGCGCGTCAGTGACGGTGGCGATGGTGCGGATGGTCTGCTGCCCGCCGGCCAACTCGGCCTTGCCGCCGGGGCGCTCGACCTGGGTCAGTGCCAGTTGCTGGTTCACTTCGCCGGCGGTGACGCCGTGCGCCTGCAACGCCTGCGGGTCCAGGTCCACGCGCACCTGGCGTTCGATGCCGCCGATGCGGTTGACCGCGGCTACCCCCTCCACGCCGTACAGCGCGCGGGTGACGTGGCGGTCGACGAACCACGACAGCTCGTCGTCGGTCATCCCCGGGGCGCTGACCGCGTAGGTCAGCAGCGAGCCGCCGATCTCCACCTTGGAGACCACCGGTTCCTGGATGTCCTGCGGCAGGTTCATGCGGATGCGGGTGACCGCATCCTTGGTGTCGTTGAGCGCCGTCAGCAGGTCCGCTTCCAGCTGGAACTCGATCGCGGTGGTACTGGTGCCCTCCACCACGGTGGAGGTGACGCGCTTGACGTTGTCCAGCGTGGCGACAGCGTCCTCGACGCGGCGCGTGACCTCGGTCTCCAGCTGCGAGGGCGAGGCGCCAGGCTGGGTGATGGTGACCACGGTCATCGGGAAGGCGATGTCGGGGAAGCGCGCCACCGGCAGTTGGCGGAAGCCCCACAGGCCGGCCACGCACAGCACGAAGAACAACATGACCGACGGGACGGGGTTGCGAATACCCCAGGTGGACAGGGTGCCGCCGCCGCTCATCGGGTGCCCGCCGGCTGGTCCGCTTCCACCACGCGTACCGCGTCGCCATCGGCAAGGAATCCCGCGCCGGCCACCACCACGCGGTCGCCGGGCTTCAGCCCGCTGCGCACTTCCACCTGGCCGCTGTCGCGGACGCCGGTCTCGATGCGGACTTGGTGGGCGAGGCCCTTCGCATCAACGGTGAACACGGTGGTGAAGCCATCGCGCAGCACCACCGCCGCGGCGGGCACCACCAGCGCCTGCACCAGGCCGGTGTCGATGCGGCCTTCGAGGAAGGCACCCGGTTGCAGCGCACCCGGGTGCGGCAGGTCGGCGTACACGGTGCCGGTGCGGGTGGCGGGGTCGACGCCGGGGGTCACTGCGCGGACGCGGCCCTCAACGCGCGTGCCGTCGCGCGCAACCAGAGCGATCACGTCACCCGGCGACACCCGGGCCAGTTGTTCGGAGGGCAGTTCCGCGCGCCACTCCAGGCGCCCGTCCTTGATCAGGCGCAGCAGCTC
>CBFGOS010000345.1:0-2855 GCA_965650425.1 uncultured Lysobacter sp.
GGCAGGCCGAGGGCGAGAGCGAGACGCGATCGGCCAGCTCGGCGTTGGTGAGGCGGCCGTGCTGCTGCAACAGGCGGACCAGGGCGATGTCAATGGCGTCGAGGTCGAGCTGTTGCTTGGTATTCATGTTTTATTCCGGCCGGGGTCGGGGAAATCATAACCGCCGCGCGCGGCCCGGCACCGTGCCGAAAGCCCTGTTCCACGCAACGATGCGTCGCATCCATGCCGGCGGGCGTAACATCGACGCATGAACATCCAGACCGCCAGCCAGCCTCAACGCGTGGAACACCAGCAGACGGACAAGGGCTACGTCCCGGTCTACACGACCGCCGTGGTCGAGCAGCCGTGGTCCAGCTATGGCCCCGGCGACCACCAGGTCTGGGCGACCCTGTTCAAGCGCCAGCGCGAAGTGCTGGCCGGGCGCGCCAGCGACGAGTTCCTGCGCTCGCAGGAAGCGATGGGGATGACCCCGGACGCGATCCCGAAGTTCGACGACCTCAACGCGGTGCTGCGCAAGGCCACCGGCTGGGAACTGGTCGGCGTCGAGGGCCTGCTCCCGGAACTCACTTTCTTCGACCACCTCGCCAACCGCCGCTTCCCGGTGACCTGGTGGATCCGCAAGCCGGAGCAGCTCGACTACCTGGCCGAGCCCGACCTGTTCCACGACCTGTTCGGCCACGTGCCGCTGCTGATGAACCCGGTGTTCGCCGACTACATGGCGGCGTACGGCCGCGGCGGGGTCAAGGCGCACGCCATCGGCCCGGAGGCGCTGGTCAACCTCACGCGCCTGTACTGGTACACGGTGGAGTTCGGCCTGATCAAACAAGACGACGGCCTGCGCATCTACGGCAGCGGCATCGTGTCGTCGAAGGGCGAGAGCATCCACTGCCTGGAAAGCGCCGCGCCCAACCGCATCGGCTTCGACCTGGAGCGGATCATGCGCACCCGCTACCGCATCGACACCTACCAGAAGACCTACTTCGTCATCGACAGCTACGAGCAGTTGATGGAGGCCACGCGGCCGGACTTCACCCCGATCTACGCCAAGCTGGCGCAGCAGGAGTCGATTCCGGCCGGCACGGTGCTGGACAGCGACGTGGTGTTCAATCGGGGCACCGGGGAGGGCTGGCTCAGCGACGGCGACGTCTAGCCGGTTACGCCGGCCCGCCGCGTCCCGCTAGACTGGCGGTCCCGTTGGTTCGCACGGACGTTGCATGCCTGACGCGAAGGTCTGGTGGCGCTGGTTGCGCCAATGGCGGCGCGAGCACCTGAAGCTCGACCGCTTCGAGGTGTTGCAGCACGTGGACGAGGGCGGCGCGCTCGCCCCGCGTTATGCCTTCATGACGGTGATGTCCTGCGGCATCGCCACGCTGGGCCTGCTGCAGAACTCGGCGGCGGTGATCATTGGCGCGATGCTGATCTCGCCGCTGATGGGGCCGATCATCGAGCTGGGCATGTCGCTGGCCACCTTCGACTTCCGCAGCCTGCGCGCCTCGCTGCGCACCCTCGCCGTGGGCGTGGGCATCGCGCTGCTGACCGCGATGGCGCTGGTGGCGGTATCGCCGCTGCAGGAGCCCACCAGCGAGATCCTGGCGCGCACCGAGCCGACCCTGTTCGACCTGCTGGTGGCGGTGTTTTCCGGCTTGGCCGGTGCCTACGCCACGGTCACCCGCAAGGGCGAGACCATCGTCGGCGTGGCCATCGCCACGGCATTGATGCCACCGCTGGCGGTGGTCGGCTTTGGCCTGGCCACCGGCAACGGCCACGTCGCCGGCGGCGCGTTCTTCCTGTTCATGACCAACCTGCTGGCGATCGCGCTGTCGGTGACGATCATGGCGCGCTGGTACGGCTTCGGCCGCGAGGACTCGCCCAAGCAGACGGCGTGGCAGGCGACGTTGATCATCGGCACGTTCCTGGTGCTGTCGGTGCCGCTGGGGTTGGCGTTGCGCGACATCGCCGCGCGCGGCCTGGCGGAGCGCACCATCCGCGCGGCGCTGGACGCCGCGGCGCGCGAGGCCGGCGGGCGGATCAGCACGCTGCGCGTGGACCGCGACGGCGCCACGCTGGCCGTGGACGCGATGCTCCTGACCCCCGTGCACCAGCCGCGCCTGGCCGAGAACCTGGAGGACGGCCTGGAACGGCAGCTGGGCCAGCCCGTCCGGGTGGAACTGCGGGAAGTGCTGACCGCCGACGATGCGCGGCTGGCGCGCGACCAGGCCTCGCTCGCCGAACTGCGTGAAAGCGTCAACCGCCTGCAGGGCGCGGCCAACCTGGACCGCCAGGCGCGCGATGCCCGCCAGGCCCGGCAGGCGGCCCTGCGCGAGCGGGCGCTGGCGTGGCTGGGCACGGTGGAGACGGTGGAGGAAGGCCAGCGCATCCGGGTGCAGCTCGATGCGCGCGCCGGGCTGGACCTGGCCCGCGCCCGCGGACTGGAAGCGCAGCTGCGCGGGATGGGGACCAAAGCCCCGCCGGAGGAGAGTGTGGACGTGGTGCCGGTGCTGCAGGCGCTGCCCAGCCTCGCCTTCGAGGACGGGGCGCGCACGCTCCCGGAGGCCGCCCAGCGCGAGCTCGCTCTGGCCCATTGGGCCCTGCAGCGCTGGCGCGTGCCGCGTGTGCTGGTGGTGGCCGGGGGCCGCGACCGCAACCTGGCGGACGCGCGCGCCCAAGCCGTGGCCCAGTGGCTGCAGGCGCAGGGGGTGGTCGCGGAAGTCGGCGTGGACCCCGCATCGCCCTCCGACACCTTCCGCCTGCAGCTTCCCGGACTGATGTCGCCCGCCGAGTAAGGGGGCCGGCCCCCGCCCGGGCGGCACACGCGCGTCAGCGCATGCGGATGGTGATGCGGCGACCGCCGCCGG
>CBFGOS010000346.1:0-2848 GCA_965650425.1 uncultured Lysobacter sp.
CTTCTTCGCGACTTTCTTGGCCGGCTTCGCGGCGGGCTCGGCCGCAGCCTTGGCCGCCTTCTTCGCCGGCGCCTTCTTGGCCACTGCCTTCTTGCCGAAGCGCCCGCGCATCGGCTTGCCCGTTTCCGCCATCAGCTGGGTGACTTCCTCCAGCGTCAGAGAGGCCGGTTCGCGGTCCTTCGGAATCTTGCCGTTGAGCTTGCCGTCGCTCAGGTACGGGCCGAACCGGCCATTGAGCACCTGGATGTCGCTGCCCGGGAATTCCTTGATGATGCGGTTGCGCGCGATCTCTTCCTTCTCCTCGATCAGCGCCACCGCGCGCTCCAGCCCGATGGAGTACGGATCGTCCTCCTTGCCCAGCGACGCATACGTGCTGCCGCGCTTGGCGAAGGGCCCGAAACGGCCGATCCCCACCGACACTTCGTCTTCGCCGCTCATGCCCAGCTTGCGCGGCATCTTGAACAGCTCCAGCGCTTCGTCCAGCGACAGGGTGTAGATGCTCTGGCCGGGGCGCAGCGAGGCGAAGCGCGGCTTCTCCTCGTCCTCGACGGTACCGATCTGCACCAGCGGGCCGTACTTGCCGATGCGCGCGCTGACCGGGCGGCCGCTCGCCGGATCATCGCCCAGCACGCGCACGCTGCCAGCGTCGGCCTTGTCGAGGGTGGCCTTCTTGTCCTCGACCAGGTCCTTGAACGGGGTCCAGAACTTCTCCATCAGCGCGACCCAGTCCTCCTCGCCGCGCGAGACCGAGTCCAGCTCGTCTTCCAGTCGGGCGGTGAAGTCGTAGTCCACGTAGTTGGTGAAGTGGCTGCTGAGGAACTTGGACACCGCGCGACCGATGTCGGTCGGGCGGAACGCGCGACTTTCGAGCAGCACGTACTGCTTGCCCTGCAGCGTCTGGATGATCGACGCGTACGTCGACGGACGGCCGATCCCGAACTCTTCCAGTGCCTTCACCAGCGACGCTTCGGTGTAGCGCGGCGGCGGCTGGGTGAAGTGCTGGTCGGCGTGGACATGCTCCAGCGGGATGCGGTCGCCGGGCTTCATCGCCGGCAGCTTGCGGCCTTCGTCGTCGTCCTCGGCACCCTTGCTGTCCTTGCCTTCCTCGTACACGGCCAGGAAGCCCGGGTCGACCACGGTGGTGCCCGACACGCGGAAGCTGTGCTCGCTGCCCGCGGCCAGGTCCACCGACACGGTGTTGAGCGTGGCCGGCACCATCTGGCAGGCGACGGCGCGCTTCCAGATCAGCTCGTACAGCTTGCGCTCCTCGTCGCTGAGGTAGCGCGCCACCTGCGTCGGCGTGCGCAGCGCGGAGGTCGGACGCACCGCCTCGTGCGCTTCCTGCGCGTTGGCGGACTTGGTCTTGTACACGTTGGGCTGGTCGGGCAGGGCGCGGGTGCCGTAGTCGCGCGCGATGACGTCGCGGATCTCGGTAATCGCTTCCGCCGACAGGTTGACCGAGTCGGTACGCATGTAGCTGATCAGGCCGACCGTGCCCTCGTCGCCCAGCGCCACGCCTTCGTACAGTTTCTGCGCCACCTGCATCGTGCGCCGCGTGGTGAAGCCCAGCTTGCGCGCGGCCTCCTGCTGCAGCGTGGAGGTGGTGAACGGCGCGGCGGGACGGCGCTTGCGCTCCTTGCTGGTGACGTCGGTCACCTGCAGCATGCCGGCGGCGGCCTTGGCGATGCGCTGGCGCGCGGCCTCGGCGCTGTCACCGTCGGTCAGGGTGAATTCCAGCTTGCCGGTGTCGGCGGAGAACTTCTTGCCATCCAGCTTGGTGAGCTTGGCGGTGAACGCCTGCTTCGGGTGCGCGCACTCGGCCTCGATGGTCCAGTACTCGCGCGCCTTGAACGCCTCGATCTCTTCCTCGCGCTCCACGATCATGCGCAGCGCGGGCGACTGCACGCGGCCGGCGGAGAGGCCCGCCTTGATCTTGCGCCACAGCACCGGCGACAGGTTGAAGCCCACCAGGTAGTCCAGCGCGCGACGCGCCTGCTGGGCATCCACCAGGTCGCCGGCAATGGCGCGTGGGTGGTTCATCGCTTCCTTGATCGCGCGCGGCGTGATCTCGGTGAACACCACGCGCTGCAGCGACTTGTCCTTCAGCAGGCCGCGTTCCTTCAGGATCTCCGCGATGTGCCAGCTGATCGCTTCGCCCTCGCGGTCCGGGTCGGTCGCCAGGTACAGATGGTCGGCCTGCTTGGCCGCCTTGGCGATGGCGTCGACATGTTTTTCGTTCTTGTCGATGACCTCGTAGGTCATCGCGAAGTCCTTGTCGGGGTCGACCGCGCCTTCCTTGGGGATCAGGTCGCGGACGTGGCCATAGGAGGCAAGGACGGTGAAGTCCTTGCCGAGGTACTTGTTGATCGTCTTCGCCTTGGCAGGCGACTCGACGATCAGGAGGTTCTTGGCCATGGAACGTCTCCGCAGGCCCGGGGGAGCCCGCATGGGGGGTCACCACCGGCCTGTCCGTGGCAACCGCTTGAAGTAGCGACGCCCGCGGGGTCTGGCCGCGGGCGTGGGGTGTTTCCTTATATATAGTGGAATCACGCGCCGGAGCCGGCTGTCAAGCCGCCGTGGATCACAGCGGCTGTTACGTGATCACGATGTGACGGCGGACAGCCTCAGTGAACCGGCTCGGGTTCGTCGGCGAAGATCTGGGTCTCCATCCAGGCGTAGGCGGCTTCGCTGCCGGGCTGGTTGAACAGCACCATCAGCACCACCCACTTCAGATCGTCCAGGTCCAGCACGTCCTGGTCCAAGGCCATCGCGCGGTCCAGCACCACTTCGCGCTGGCCGGCGTCGAGCACGCCGTGCTGCTCCAGGAACAGCAGGAAGCCGCGGCACT
>CBFGOS010000347.1:0-2844 GCA_965650425.1 uncultured Lysobacter sp.
CTGTCACCGAACTTTTCCTGCAGCTGGCCCAGCAGCGGGATCGGGTCGTGGTCGTGATCGATTTCACCGTCAACTGAGCCCGCCCGCAGGAGCGGCGATGCCCGCGCGACAGGCATCACCCTCGGGCGACGGTTGCACTATATTGGTGCAATGACCGCGCCCCTCCCCGAGCTGGACCAGCTGACCACGCCGTTGGCATGGCTGGACGAAGCCGGGGTCATCGCCGGCTGCAACCAGGCCTTCGCCCGCTGGCTGGGCGTCAGCGCGCGCCGACTGGTGGGCTGGCCGCTGGTCGGGCTCGACGGCGGCGACGAACGCCTCGCCACGGCCCTGGCGCGCGTGGCCGGGGAGGACGGCGCGCCCCTCCGCGTGCGCCGGCTGGGCTTGGGGTTCCCGGACAGCGAGCCGCGCTTCGCGGACCTGTGGCTGAGCCGCCGCGATGACGGCGGCACCCTCGTCGAGGTCCACCCGGTGGACGAATTCCCCGGCGAGGATCCCGCGCAGGTGCTGCCCTCGGCGCTGTCGGCCGCGCTGAAAGGCCTGGCGCACGAGCTGCGCAACCCGCTGGCCGGGGTGAAGGGCGCGGCGCAGCTGCTCGCGCGTCGCGCCGCTGCGCGCGAAGACGAGGACGAGCGCGAACTGCTGGCCTTGATCGACGGCGAAGTCGCGCGCCTGACCGGGCTGCTCGACCGGCTGCTCAACCCCGCGCCGCCCCGCGCGCATGCGCCGCTCAACATCCACGCCGTGCTCGAGCGCGTGCTGCGCCTGGCCGAGGCCGAAGCTGGTTGGGCGGTGCAATTGGTGCGTGACTACGACCCCAGCCTGCCGGAGTTCGACGGCGACGCCGACCGGCTGCAGCAGGCCGTGTGGAACCTGGTGCGCAACGCCATCGAAGCCCGTGCCACCCACATCACCCTGCGCACCCGCGCCGAGCACGGCCTGCGACTTGCCGATGAGATCCACCCCATCGCCCTGCGCCTGGAGATCAGCGACGACGGCCGCGGCGTGCCGGAGGAACTGGCCGAGCGCCTGTTCCTGCCGCTGGTCACCGGACGCGCCGAAGGCACCGGCCTCGGCCTCGCGCTTGCGCAGCAGGTGGCGCGCGAACACCGCGGCACGCTGGTGTACCGCTCGCGGCCCGGGCACACCGTGTTCACCCTGCACCTGCCGATGCAGTTGACGACGCCAGACGAGGACGAAGTCGCGCCGTCCGCTGAGGCGGCCGAGGACGCGACGACGGTGTCCCCGGCCGACGCGGCTGATCACGATCCGGGGACCCCGTCCAGCCGCGCGCCCCGCGGAGGACGCCGCCCATGACCACGTCCACGCACGGCCGCGTCTGGGTCGTGGATGACGACCGCGGCGTGCGCCTGTTCCTCGCCACCGCGCTACGCGACGCCGGATACGCCGTCGAGGCCTTCGAATCCGCCGGCGACGCGCTGGCCGCACTCGACACGCGCGCCGCGCCCGACCTGCTGTTCACCGACGTGCGCATGCCCGGTGACGACGGCCTCGCCTTGCTGGAGCAGCTGAAGGCGCGCCTGCCGCAGTTGCCGGTAATCGTGATGAGCGCCTACACCGACGTCGCCAGCACCGCCGGCGCGTTCCGCGGCGGCGCGCATGAATTCCTGTCCAAGCCGTTCGACCTGGACGAAGCAGTGGCGCTGGCGGCACAGGCCATCGTCCGTCGCGACGAAAGCGCCGACCTGGACGACGCCGACGCGTTGGTCGAACCCGAAGTCACGCCCGACGCGGCCACCACCCTGATCGGCACCACACCCGCGATGCGTGCGCTGTTCCGCGCCATCGGTCGGCTTGCGCAGGCGCCGCTGTCGGTGCTGATCACCGGCGAGACCGGCACCGGCAAGGAGTTGGTCGCGCGTGCGCTGCACCGCGAGTCGCCGCGCGCCGACGGGCCCTATGTCGCGCTCAACACCGCCGCCATCCCGGCCGAACTGCTGGAGTCGGAGCTGTTCGGCCACGAAGCCGGCGCGTTCACCGGCGCCAGCAAGCGCCATGTCGGTCGCTTTGAGCAGGCGCACCGCGGCACCTTGTTCCTCGACGAAATCGGCGACATGCCGTTGCCGTTGCAGACCCGCCTGCTGCGCGTCTTGGCCGAAGGCGAATTCTTCCGCGTCGGCGGGCGCGAGCTGATCCGCGTGGACGTGCGCGTGATTGCCGCCACCCACCAGGATCTCGAAGCCCTAGTCGCCGCCGGCCGCTTCCGCGCCGACCTGCTGCACCGCCTCGACGTGGTGCGCCTGCGCCTGCCGCCCCTGCGCGAGCGCCGCGAGGACATCCCGCTGCTGGCCGAGCGTTTCCTCGCCATGGCCGCGTCCAAGTTTGATGCGCCCGCCAAGCGCCTGGCCAAGCCGGCGCTGGCAGCGCTGATGGCGCACGCGTGGCCCGGCAACGTTCGCGAGCTGGAAAACGTGTGTTGGCGACTGTCCGCGCTGGCCCCGGGCGAAACCATCACCCGCGCCGACGTGGAAGCGGCGTTTGGCGGTGCCGGTTTCGTCGAAGGCGCGGCAGGCACTGGTGGGGCGGATCGCGCCGCGGTTGCGACCGGCAGCCCCCCGCCTGCGGCGGAGGACGTCGGCGCTGCCGCCGCGTGGCGCGACCCGCTGGCCGCCTGGGCCCGGGCCGAACTGGCCCGCGATGCCGACGCCATCCACGCCCGCGCTTCGGCGCTGCTGGACCGCACCCTGCTGGCCGCCGCGCTGGACCACACCGGCGGCCACCGCGGCGATGCAGCCGCGCGGCTTGGACTGGGGCGTAACACGCTGACCCGCAAGCTCGGCCCTGGCCGTCGCGGTACCCCACCTACGAAAGGAGACGTCGAAT
>CBFGOS010000348.1:0-2832 GCA_965650425.1 uncultured Lysobacter sp.
CCGCGACCACCTCGAACAGGCCCCTCTGCCCGCCATGGTTGGTGCCGATGGCCAGCAGGCGTTGGCTGTCGGGAGACCATTCCGGCATCCGCTGCGCTTCCGGGTGCAACCCGTCGATCAGCCGCAGGCTATCCGGCCGCTCGATGTCGCCCCACCACAGGTGGAAGTGGCCCGATCGATCGGACGCAAACACCAGTTGGCGGCCGTCCGGGGCCACCATCGGATGGGTATCGCGACCGGTGGAGGGAAACATCGACCGGGGGGGCGGGTTCTTGCCACCAGCGAGCCCTTGGTCGACGCGGAAGATCTCAAAACCCGGCCGACGCTTGACGAAGGCCATCACCGGACTGCTCGCCGCGACGTCTGGGGATTGCGCGTCTTCCAGCCCCAGGTCCTGCAGGCGTCCGCTCGCAATGTCCAAGCGGTATATGCGGGTTTCGGCGTTGATGCGTCGCCCGAACACCAGGCTGCGGCCATCGGGCCACCAATCCCAGCCGCGCATCTCGCCACTCTGGAAGGTCAGCCGCTCGGGCTTTCCGCCCGCGGCCGGCACCCGCCAGACGTCGCCGAACTGCGGGTTGCGCACGAAGGCGATCCAACGCCCATCGGGCGAGTAACGCGGTTCGGTGTCCAGGTCGCGGCCGTCGAAACCGTAGTCCAGTGCCCGCCATTGGCCACTGGCCAAATCCATGATGCGGATGCCGGTGGTGCGTCCGTCTTCGGTCATGCTGCCGAACACGAGACCGCGGCCGTCGGGTGTCCAGTCAAACCCCAGGTCGTCCAGGCCGTTGCAGGTACCGACACTGCGCTCGCTGCCGCCGTTGGCCGCGGCCACCAGGATCCGGCAGTCGTTGCCGCCATCACGACGCGAAAAGGCAATGAACCGGCCATCGGGCGACCAGGCGGGCAAGCGGTCCGACACGCCCGCCGGCGGCTGGCTGAGGGGCCGGGGCACGGCCTGCGCGGTGGTCTGGACCATGATCACCGTGCCCAGCCGGTTGGGCTCGGTGGCGGTGTAGGCCACCATTGCGCCATCGGGCGACAATGTCGGCGACAGTTCGTAGCCTGGCGCCGAGGTGATCATCAGGAAGGTCCGCTCCGGCGCGGCGGGTAGCGTCGTCCCGGCACCGTCGACGCCGCCGCCCGCCGGGGTCGCCCGCTGGAGCACCCAGGCCGCCATCAGGCCACCTGCCACCAGCAGCGCGAGCGCCGCGAACCAGAGCACTGGGGATCGCCACGGCTTGGAATGCCGCGCCGCCGCGACACTCCCGGGCGCCGCCACCGAGAGTACAGGTGCGTACGAGGTGCCGCTTCCAGCCGCAGGCGCGGGCCGATCGCCCGTGGAGGTTTCCACCGGCGAGGCATTGGCCTCCTGCCCCTCGCTGGCCGGCGTCTTACCAAACGCGGCCGCGTCATCCGGCATGCCTTCAACTGGGGCGAGCAATCGATAGCCGGACTTGGCAATGGTCTCGATGTACCGGGTGCTGCCACGCTTTTCGCCGAACGCCTTGCGCAACTGGGTGATCGCCTGGGTCAGCACGTCATCGGTGGGCAGGGTGTCCGGCCAGACCCGCGCGATCAACGTGTCACGCGTGACCACCCGCCCGGCGTTTTCGACGAGCACCAGCAGCACCGCCATCGCCTTCGGCGTGACGCGCATCGCGCGCCGACCGCCGGGCGCCAGGATCTCGCGCAAGGGCACGTCGACGGAGCACTCGCCAACGCGAAGGCTGTCGGGCACGGTGCCAGCAACGGGGTCGGAATATCGGGACATAGAGATTCCCGTATTCTCCGCGAGCGGCAATGGCCCGTCATGTGCCAGAAGGCGCGTGGCGTCGGCCAGGGTTCAGACTGGGCTAGCGGCGCACGCCCGCGACGGTCAGCCCGATCAAGCGTGATACCACGACCGCGATGTAGCCCACGCCACAGAACTGCTCCAACACCACCAGCACGCGCGCCGCCGGGTGCACCGGCAACACATCGCCAAGGCCTGTCGCCGACAGGTTGGTGGCGCTGAGGAACAGCAGTTCCATCCACGTCCGCGCACGCTCGGGCTCCACCATGCCGGTAAAGGCCCCGGGATAGATGGCCTGGCAGGCCACGAAGGCGTAGGCAAAGGCCCACATGAGCAGGGTGAACGTGGCACCGGCCGCGAACAGCTCGTCCGAAGTGACGCGATGGTCGCTGAGCATGTACGCGGTCAGGCTCGCCGCGGCATAGAAGTAAAGCGCACTCTCGAGGAGGGTGGCAGCGAGCGCCGTGCCCGTACCCGGCAACAGCGCGGCCACCAGGGTCAGCAGCACGGCCGGCACCGCAATCAGCCATGCGACCCATTTCACCGCCGGGCTGCGCATGACCACCCATACCGCCAGCGTGGCGATCGCCACGCCGAACGCGCCAAACAGGATGCGGCCGGTGTCACCTTCCAGCAACGGATAGGCGACCAGGCTCAACAACTGCGCCGCCAGCAGGAACGCCGACGGGTGGCGCCGCGCGATCACCTGCCAGCGTCGGTATCGAAGGTCCTGTGTTCCCATCGCGCGAGTGTGCCCGAGCATCGCCGGCCGCGCACGGGGCACGGCCGGCGGAAACGCCTCAGGCCTTGTGGTAGACCTCGGCACCCTGCGCGCGGAACTCCTCGGACATCGCTTCCATGCCCGCCTCCAGCGCCTTGGCGTCGTCCAACCCGTGCTCGGCGGCGAAGTCGCGCACGTCCTGGGTGATCTTCATGCTGCAGAAGTGCGGGCCGCACATCGAGCAGAAGTGCGCGGACTTGTGCGCTTCCTTGGGCAGGGTCTCGTCGTGGTATTCGCGGGCGCGCTCGGGGTCCAG
>CBFGOS010000349.1:0-2819 GCA_965650425.1 uncultured Lysobacter sp.
TGCCCTCAAAAACGTGGGTTGGGGTTACCCCCGACCCGACCCGCCCTGCATGCAGGACGGAGCTAAAGCGATTACTTCAGGTTCAGCGACGACTGGTCGACGGTGATACCGGGACCCATGGTCGAGCTGATCGACACCTTCTGCAGGTACTGACCCTTCGAGGTCGCCGGCTTGGCCTTGATCAGGTCAGCCAGCAGAGCCTGCAGGTTGTCCTTCAGCTTGCCGTCTTCGAAGTCGGCCTTGCCGATGGTGCAGTGGATGATGCCGGCCTTGTCGGTGCGGTAACGGACCTGGCCGCCCTTCGCGTTCTTCACCGCTTCACCCGGATTCGGGGAGACGGTGCCGACCTTCGGGTTCGGCATCAGGCCGCGCGGGCCCAGGACGGTACCGAGCTTACCGACGACGCGCATGGCGTCCGGGGTGGCGATGACCACGTCGTAGTTCAGGTCGCCGGCCTGCATCTTCTCGGCCAGGTCGTCCATACCGACGGCCTCGGCGCCAGCGGCCAGGGCTTCGTCAGCCTTGGCACCGGCCGGGGCGAACACCGCCACGCGCACGGACTTGCCGGTACCGGCCGGCAGCACGGTCGAGCCACGGACCTGCTGGTCGGACTTCTTGGCGTCCACGCCCAGGCGCACGGCGACGTCGACGGACTCGACGAACTTGGCCTTGGTGGCGGTCTTGATGATCTTGATCGCGTCCTCGAAGGCGTACGACTTGCCCGGGACAACGGCGGCCTTGATGGCCTTTTCGCGCTTGGTCATTGCCATGTCTTAACCCTCCACCACCAGACCCATGCTGCGGGCAGAACCCGCAATCGTCTTCACCGCCGCCTCGAGGTCAGCCGCCGTCAGGTCGGCTTCCTTCTGCTGGGCGATGGCTTCGAGCTGGGCGCGGGTGACCTTGCCCACCTTGTCGGTGTTCGGGCGCTTGGAGCCGGAGGTGATGCCGGCAGCCTTCTTCAGCAGCACCGAAGCCGGGGTCGACTTGGTGACGAAGGTGAAGGTACGGTCCGAGTAGGCCGTGATGATGACCGGAGTCGGGAGACCCGGCTCGAGCTTGGAGGTCGCGGCGTTGAACGCCTTGCAGAACTCCATGATGTTCAGGCCGCGCTGACCCAGGGCCGGACCGACCGGCGGCGACGGGTTGGCCTGACCGGCCTTGACCTGCAGCTTGATGTAGCCAACTACTTTCTTTGCCATTTTCTTGTCTCCGGGTGCGAACGCCTAGACGTCAGGCTCCCCATCGCGCCGGGAAAATCACGTGTCCCGACATCACGTTTTGCTTGCGCAGACAGCCGCCTCGCGGCGGCTGCATCTCCCAGGGCGACTTCCCCAAGGGAGGGAGCCGCACACTATATCAGGATTTTTGCCCCCCTGCCGGCGCCCACCACGAGGGAGGCGGCTCAGCCAGCGGGGATCGGCTGCTGTCCAGCCTGGCCACCGAGGCCCGCAGGGGACAGACCACCAGGCGACCGAATGGCCGCCGGTCAGGCCTTCTCGACCTGCCCGAACTCCAACTCCACCGGGGTGGACCGGCCGAAAATCAGCACCGCGACGCGGAGGCGACTCTTCTCGTAGTTGATCTCTTCGACCACGCCATTGAAGTCGTTGAACGGGCCGTCGATGACGCGGACCATTTCGCCCGGCTCGAACAGCACCTTGGGACGCGGCTTCTCGACGCCTTCCTGAACGCGATTCAGGATGGTGGCAGCTTCGTGGTCGGCGATCGGCAGCGGCTTGTCGGCCGTGCCGCCGATGAAGCCAAGGACCTTCGGCGTTTCCTTGATCAAGTGCCAGCTTTCGCTGTCCATGCGCGGAATGCCGTTCTCGTCATGGGTGGCGATCTGCACCAGCACGTAGCCCGGGAAGAACTTGCGCTCGGACCGGCGCTTCTGGCCGGAACGCATCTCCACCACTTCCTCGGTCGGCACCAGCACGTCGCCGAACTTGTCCTGCATTTCGGCGCGCACGATGCGATCACGCAGCGCCTGGGCCACCGACTTCTCGAAGCCGGAATAGGCGTGGACCACGTACCAGCGCTTGTTGCCTTCGTTCGTCACGTCGCTCATCTCCTCAGCGCCCCAACAGCCACTTGACCGCGGCCTGGATGACCACGTCGAAACCAGCCAGGATCAGGCTGAGCACGGCGACGGCGATCATGACCACCCACGTGGTCTGCAAGGCTTCCTGGCGAGTCGGCCAAACGACCTTGCGCAACTCGAACTTGGACTCCGAGAGGAACTCGCGGGTCTGGGCGCCTTTGGCCGTCAGCATGAACACGCCGACGCCGGCGAGGACGCCCGCCACGACGAGCAGCGCACGCAGGCTGCCCGCCCAGTCGCTGAACCAGCTGTAGCCGAACAGGCCAGCCACAACCAGCAGGATGGCGACGACATACTTGACGATGTCACCGGCGTTGGCGGAATTGGGTTGTTGGACGTTGCTGTTCATCCGACTCGTCGCACGCCCGCCGTGGCGGGCGCGTTGTCTTGAGGGAAGTCCAGCCACTGGGGCCGGGCTATTGCGGACAGGCCCGCTACCAGGGTGGCACGCCAGGAGGGACTCGAACCCCCAACCTGCGGTTTTGGAGACCGCTGCTCTGCCAATTGAGCTACTGGCGTATCGTCTGGTTCCGAAAACAGCGAAGGCGGCTACCGCCGCCATCGCCCTTCCTTCTTCCCGGCGATATCCGACCCATGGGGTCGGATCATCGGCGGGAGTTAACTCGACAGCGCAGCTGTCGTGTTAACCGTTCTTACTTGAGGATCTTGGCGACGACGCCGGCGCCGACGGTGCGGCCGCCTTCGCGGATCGCGA
>CBFGOS010000350.1:0-2816 GCA_965650425.1 uncultured Lysobacter sp.
CTCTTCACCAAGAAGGTGAAGGATGAGGCCAAGCGCCCGGCCGTGGCCGCGCGCCTGCGCGGTGACCTGGAAGGCGAAGGCGCAGCCAAGGCCGACCTGGTGATCGAGGCGATCATCGAGAAGCCCGAAGCCAAGCGCGAGCTGTACAACGCGGTCGAGCCGCGGATGAAGCCCGACGCGCTGCTGACGACCAACACCTCGTCGATCCCGCTGACCGAACTTCGCGAGCACATCCAACGCCCGGCGCAGTTCGCCGGCCTGCACTACTTCAACCCGGTGGCGCTGATGCCGCTGGTGGAGATCATCCGTCACGACGGAATGGCTCCGGAAACCGAGCAGCGCCTGGCCGCGTTCTGCAAGGCCATCGACAAGCTGCCGGTGCCGGTGGCGGGTACGCCGGGCTTCCTGGTCAACCGCGTGCTGTTCCCGTACATGCTGGAAGCGGCCACGGCGTTTGCCGAAGGCATTCCCGGCCCGGCCATCGACAAGGCGGCGGTGAAGTTCGGCATGCCGATGGGGCCGATCGAACTGATCGACACGGTGGGTCTGGACGTGGCCGCGGGCGTGGGTGCGGAGCTGGCCCCGTTCCTCGGCCTGCCTATCCCCGCGTCGCTGTCCGCCCCGCCGGAAGCCGGCAAGCGCGGCAAGAAGGACGGCCAGGGCCTGTACAAGTGGGAGAGCGGCAAGGCGGTGAAGCCCGAACTGCCGAAGGACTACCAGGCACCGTCGGACCTGGAAGACCGCCTGATCCTGCCGCTGCTCAACGAAGCGGTGGCGTGCCTGCACGACGGCGTGGTCAGCGATGCCGACCTGCTGGATGCCGGCGTGATCTTCGGTACGGGGTTTGCGCCCTTCCGCGGCGGCCCGATCGCGCACGTGCGCGCGGTGGGCCCGGACAAGCTGGTCGAGCGGCTGAAGCAACTGCAGCAGCGTTATGGGGATCGCTTTGCGCCGCGCCCCGGCTGGGACAACCCGGCGCTGCGCTGACAGTTCCGCCAACACGGAAAACAGAAAGGCGCACCTCGGTGCGCCGTTCTTCTTGTGGCGTCACATCGTGTAGGTGGGCTTGTCCGCGTTCAGCAGCCCTGCCAGCACCGCCTCGATCTTGCCACGCACCGCCTCGCCTTCAGCGTTGTCGGCGAACTGGATGCCGATACCGGCGGGGCGGTTGCCCTGCGCGCCTACCGGCGTCACCCACACGACCTTGCCGGCGACCGGCAGGCGTTCGTTGGAGTCGGGCAACGTGACGAGGAGAAATACTTCGTCGCCCAGGAAATAGCGCTTGGGCGTGGCCACGAAGATGCCGCCATGGCGGATGAACGGCATGTACGCGCTGTACAGCGCGGCCTTGTCCTTCAGCGCCAGTGACAGGATGCCCTGCCGCGCGCCGCCCGGTGTTGCTCCATTCATTCCCTGCGTCCTCCCTTGGCAGGAGCGCCACTCGCGGCGCGCCAGCCCATCAGCAATTCAGCCACGGCCAGATCGGCACGGATCGTCGTCCGCAACAGGTCCCGCACGGCATTGGCCTTGTCGAACCATGCCGCCAGACTGCGCGTCCGCGCCGGGTCGGTCAAGCGCGATGCCTCGGCCAGGGCCAGATCAGCGGCATGGCTGAGGCGCAAAGCGCTATGGTCGTCACCAATCCATGACTGCGCAATGTCAGTGGCGGTCGCATCGCCCCGTGCCAGGCGTCCCAGGTCGTCCCCGACCGCGCGGCGCAACGCGAGTCCCCCGCCCTGCAACCATTCGTGCGCCAGCCCGGGGTGGCCGCGCGCGGCGTCCAGCGCCTCGGCCGCGACACTGGGGGTGTGTCCCTGTGCGGCCAACCAGGCGAGCGCCTCGTCGCGCGGCGGCAGGCGGAACTCCAGGCGCTGGCAACGGCTGCGGATCGTGGCGGACAACCGCGCCGGCTGGGACGACACGAGCCAGAGGTAGCGGCCGGGCACCGGCTCTTCGAGGGTCTTGAGCAGGGCATTGCCGGCGGCGTGGTTGATGGCGTCGGCCGGGTCGATGATCGCGATCTTCGCGCCGCCAAACTGCGGCGTCAGCGCCATTTCCTCGGACACCGCGCGGATCTGTTCGATCACCAGCTCGGTGCGAAGTCGCGGGGGCCGTGCCTTCTCGTTCCACTCGTAGCTGACAAACTGCAGGTCGGGATGGCCGCTGCGCCCAAAGGGATGCGCCAGAGAGCCATCGGGACGCAGTTCCGGCGGATCGGCCTGGGTGCGGCTGGCGAACAGGCGGCAACTGCGGCATTGGCCACACGGCTCACCATCGGGCAACCGTTGGCCGCACAGCAGCCGCTGCGCGAGGCGCTCGGCGACTTCGCGCTTGCCCAGCTTTGCCGGGCCGCAAAACAGCAGGCCATGGCCAAGGCGACCGGCGTCGATGGCGGCCGCGGCCTGCTCATAGACGCGCTGCTGCCAAGGCGCGGACGCGCTCATGCCGGCAAGCCCATCAGCGTGTGCAAATGCGCCACGGCCGCCTCGGCCACGGCCTCCACGGACTGGCTGGCATCGACCACGCGGAACCGTTCCGGCTCGGCGGCCGCACGCGCCAGATAGCCCTCGCGCACGCGCTCGAAGAAGTCTTCGCGCTCGGCCTGCAGCGGGCGCGGGGGCGTGGCGCCATCGACCGCATCGAGTCCGAGCGCGAAGACTTCTTCGAGCGCGTGCGCGAGGGCTATCTGGCGCGTGCGACCGCCGAGCCGGAACGGTTCCGCGTGGTCGATGCCAGCCAGTCCGTGGAGGCCGTGGCCGAGGCGGCCTTGGCGCATTTGCACACGCTGATGGGCTTGCCGGCATGAGCGCGTGTGC
>CBFGOS010000351.1:0-2812 GCA_965650425.1 uncultured Lysobacter sp.
GCCAGCGACCCGCTGCCGGCCGACACCATCCTCAACGTCAACGTGCCTGACATCCCGTGGGATGACGTGCGTGGCTTCGAGGTCACCCGGCTGGGCAACCGTCACCGTGCCGAAGCCTGCGTACCGCAGCAGGACCCGCGCGGCCGCCAGTGGTGGTGGGTGGGCGCCGCCGGTCCCGAGCAGGATGCCGGCGCCGGTACCGATTTCCACGCCGTCCGCACCGGCCACATCTCCATCACCCCGATCCAGATCGACCTGACCCGTTACCAAGCGCTTGAGCAGGTGGGGAGTTGGGTGGGTGGGCTGACCAGCGCGCTGCGCAACGGTGCCCGCGAGGCAACCCCATGAGCGTGCGCATGCGCCTGCAACCGGAGGCTCTCGGCTCCGGACTGACCTCGCAGCGCGTGCGCGACCGCCTGGTCGAACGCCTGCGCGAGAACGGCATCCGCGACGAGCGCGTGCTCAATGCCATCCGCACCGTGCCGCGTCACCTGTTCATCGACGAAGTGCTCGCCAGCCGCGCGTATGAAGACACGGCGTTGCCGATTGGGCAGGGCCAGACCATCTCGCAGCCGTGGGTGGTGGCGAGGATGACCGAGGCGTTGCTGGCATGCGAGCCGAAGAGGGTGCTGGAGATCGGCACCGGCTCCGGCTACCAGGCCGCCGTGCTGGCGGCGCTGGGGTTGGAAGTGCACACCGTCGAGCGCATCGGTGAACTGTTGCGCACCGCCCGCAAGCGCTTCCGGCAGCTCGGCCTGAACATCCGCAGCAAGCATGACGACGGACGCATCGGATGGCCGGAGAACGGGCCGTTCGACGCCATCATCGTCACCGCCGCGGCACCCGCCCTGGTCGAAGCGCTGACCGAGCAGCTGGCGGTAGGTGGCATCCTGGTCGCGCCGGTCGGCGCCGCCAATTCCCAATCCCTCTTGTGCCTGCAACGCGAAGCCGATGGCCGCATCACCCAGCAGACGCTGGGCGCGGTGGTATTCGTGCCGTTGCTGTCGGGCATGGTCGACTGAGCATGAGCCAACCCGACAGCCTCGCCGGGGCGACGCCCCCGTCCACATCCGCCTCGCTCGGCGAGCAACTGGCCACGATCATCCGCAACCTGCCCGAGGACAAACTGACCCTCGGTGAATTGCTGGAAGTGTTCGGCGACGAAGGCTTGCTGCTGCTGACGATGCTGTTGACGCTGGTGTTCCTGATTCCCGTCTCGATTCCGGGGGTCAGCACCGTGTTCGGTGCGGCGATCCTGCTGGTGGGCATCAGCCGGCTCAGCGGCCGACCGTTGTGGCTGCCGGCGCGTGTGCGCGACCGGGCGCTGCCCGCCGACAAATTGCGCCCAGGGCTCTCAGGCGGACTGGACTGGGTGCGTCGCCTGGAAAAAATCAGCCGGCCGCACCGGTTGCGCATTTTCGTCGACGGCCGTGCGCAGGATCTGTTCAACAACCTGGCCTTCATCCTCGCGGCCCTATTGTTGATGGCGCCGTTTGGTTTCGTGCCGTTCAGCAACACGCTCCCCGCGGTCGCACTGCTGTTCTACGCTGTCGGCCTGGTGCAACGCGACGGCGGCGCCATGTTGTTGGGGCATCTGTCCAACATCGGCACCATCGTCTACTTCAGCGTGCTGATCGGCGGTGGTGGCGTCGCGTTGCACGAGTTGTGGCAACGGCTGTCCGGTTGATGTCCGGCGTCGCCCGGTCCGTCGGGTCGCCTCGTCGGCAGGGCATGAAGACAGGGAACAATCCACGAGGCGCATGACCATCAGGCTCATTCCGATTACCTCCCACGCCCGGGCAATTGCCTTGGGCCTTGCCGCGGCCCTTGGGCTGGCGGCCTGTGCGAAAACCACGGTGGTCCGCGAACCCGCCCCTGCGCCCACCGGAAAGCCGGGCGCAACCACGGTCGTGAAGCGCGGCGACACCCTTTACCGGATTGCCAGTGCCAATGGCGTCCAGGTTCGCGACCTCGCGGCGTGGAACGGCCTCGCCGAGCCTTACACGATCTACCCCGGGCAGCGCCTGAAGCTTCACCCGGGCGGCGCTACCGTTGCGTCGCGGCCGTCCGGATCGAGTGGCGCGCGGAATGGCCGCACGACGCCCCCCCGGCCTGGCCCCGTGGCTTCGAAGCCGGCGACCGTGGCCGCGGCCCCGAAGGCCGCCACGCCCAACCCCGTCGCACCCAAGCCCGTACCCAACCCCGCCGAGAGCAATGTGAAGTGGCGTTGGCCCGCCGATGGCGAGCTCATCAACCGCTATGTGGCGGGGGAGCCCACGCGGCAGGGCATCGGCATCGCGGGCAACAGTGGCGCGCCAGTGCGCGCCGCGGGCGATGGCGTGGTGGTGTACTCCGGCTCGGGCCTGGTTGGCTACGGCGAGCTGATCATCATCAAACACAACGACGAATGGCTGTCGGCCTATGGCCACAATCGCAACCGTCTGGTCAACGAAGGCCAGGTGGTGAAGTCGGGGCAGCAGATCGCCGAAATGGGCCGCAGTGGCGCGCCACGCGACATGCTGCACTTCGAAGTGCGCTACAACGGCAAGCCGGTCGACCCGCTGCAGTACCTGCCCAAGCGCTGAGGCGACAGCCGGGGTCAGCCCGGCAGGATGAAGGCGGCGACGACCTTGCGGTGTTCACCCGCCAGCACATTGAAAGTGCGTGCGGCTGCTGCGTTCGACATGACTTCCAGCCCGACGCGGCGCGCGAGGCAGGCGGCCATGACCGCGGCGGGTGGAAACACCTGATTGGGCCCCGTGCCAACGATCACGACCTCAGGTGCCAACGCAATCAATGGCTCAAGGTCTTC
>CBFGOS010000352.1:0-2805 GCA_965650425.1 uncultured Lysobacter sp.
ATCTGCCTCTCGAGTGGCAGGGCCGAGTGCAGGCTTACTGCCACGCCGCCCTGGCGTCGCGCGTCGTATCGCTGACCTTGCTCGGCCAGGTCGCCTGGCACTCGCCATACGCCTTCGCCGAGGCGCTCGACGATGCCCGCGCAACGCAGCGCTTCGAGCCGTCTGGCGTGGGCGTCGAGCAGCGGCTCCGGATCCTTGCCTGGAGCTTGCGCGAGCAGAAGGGTGCGGTGCCGATCGCGTGCGTAGAGCCCATCGGCTGCAAGCCACGCAATCCGTGCATCCATCGGACGCGGGTCGACCGAGGCCGTTGCCTCGATCACCGATGCAAGGGGAAAGTCCGACAGCTGTGCGCTTGGCGGCAGGCTGAGGTGGTGGGCCTTGCCGTCTATGCCATCGATGACCAGATAACCTTGGTCATGCAGTTCGCCGGCTAGTCCCTTGGCCACCAGGCACCCGATCACGGTCCGACCGGAACCGGTTTTCACGATCTCATACTCACGCTTCTGGCCGCCCATGGCACGCTGCATCGTGCGCAGGATGTCGCCCCGTTCACCAAGTGTTCGCAACGTCCGTTCGGCATCCGGTGACAGATGCCAGTGTCCCGTGCGCTCCTCGCGTGCCAATCCTAGACGCTGCAGGTACTGCAATCGGCCGAGCAACTGCTGGCGGCGCGAATGATGGGCAAGCGCCTGCGGTCCGAGATGCCCGGCCTGTGCTTGTCGCGAAAGTGTGCGATCGAGGCCTGTCCAGCGGTCCTGTTCCACCTCATGATCAATGCTTGCGAGGATCTCCCGCTCGGTGCGCGGACCCAGCCATTCGGTGGCCAGTTCGCCGGCGCGATGACGCATGCCGTGGGCAATGTAGTCGCGGGCAATGACCAGGTCCCGCCCGGTTTCGTCCTTGCCGCGCAGCACAACGTGGGTGTGCGGGTTGTCGGTATTCCAGTGGTCGACGGCGACCCAATCCAGGCGAGTACCCAGGTCGCTCGCCACGCGATCCATCAGGTGACGGGTGAAGGTACGCAAGTCCCCTAGCGACTGGGCATCTTCAGGAGAAACGATGAAGCGAAACTGGTGGCGATCGTCCCGGCCGCGCGCCTCGAATGCCTCCAGGTCCGCCCGATCGGTCGCAGGTCCATAGGCCTGGCCCGCTTCCCCTTCGCGCCCCACGCCCTCGCGCTCGATGTAGCGAAGGTGCGTGGCGATCGAGCGTCGGCCGGCCCGGCTCAGGTTCACGAGCCGTGTCTTGATCGTCACTCGGCGGCCGTTGGCCTGGCCGTCGGAAAATCGAGCCGCTACATGGCCGCGACCGAGGCGGGCGCCAGGCTGGTGCGCGACGCGCTGGCGGATAGCGCCCGCCTTGCTCGACTGGCGCAGGATCCGGGTCACGAAGGACTGGCTGCGCTGGTAGGGGGCGCCCACCTTGGGCTGGAATCGATCCTCTGGTGTGTTGTCCCGGTCGCTCATCGATACACTCCAACACCGGCGTAATGCGGCGTAGCTGCACCTTCCCGAAGCAGTATTTGCATGCCTTTCGACCGCGGCAGGCACTTCATCCACGCTATGGCGTGCCGTTGCCAACCCTTGTGCAGACCGCATTCGTACGCCATTTCGTGGCGCCCCCTTTTATCTTGCCCTCTTCTGCCTCTCGCCCTTTGCACCTGCACTGGCCGCTATTTCACGAATAGCGGCTTGGCCTTGCCCAGCACCGCCTCCGTCCTGACCGGGCCGAAGTACCGGCTGTCGAACGAGTCGGCGCTGTCCGGCGCGAGCAGCAGAAGCTCGTCGCCGACCAGTGCTCGGCACTCCCGCCATCGGGGCATCAAGCGATCGAGCCGATCTCGCGACCGGGCATGGGCGGCTGCCTGGCCATCGACCATCAGGTGCTTCCCAACAACGCATACCCGTTGCGGTGCGGTCGCGAAGACTGGCTTGAGCAGGGGCACCCCTGCTGGCAGGTAGCCGCGCTCGCCGGCCAGTTGTGCCGACGCACCGGACAGACGCACGAGCACCAGGTCTCCCACCTGTATCGCAGAGCCAGCATCGACTCGGTACCAGCCGCTGGGTACGCTGGTGGACGCGTTGTAGATCACCTGCACGGGCGGGCTCACAAGCACCAAGGACACGGCCAGCAGCGAGCCGGCGATCACCAACGGCATGCCGGCCCGGGTTGTGAAGCCACACCTCATGGCAGGCGCTCCGGGAAGCGCGCTTCGAGCAGGTCACGCAGCATCTCGGCCACAGTGACGCCCTCGCTGAAGGCGGCCATCTTGATACGGGCGCGTAGGGCAGGGGTGATGTCCAGCGTCAGGCGCGCCGTATAGACATCGCCCTTGCCGATCGCACGTTTCGCCTCCTGGCGTATCCATGCCTGGGCCTGCGGATCGGCCAGCGGTCGGGCGCCGATGCCGACGCGCTTGACGCTCATGGCGCCCACCCGAGCAGCTCATCGACCAGTGCACTGATCTCCCGGGCGGCGACGCTTTCCGGAAGGAGCTCGCAGGCCAGGCGCCCGGCCGCTGCGCTGTCGGCAAACACGATGCGTTGCCGCACCTCCGCCCGCAGTGCCGGAAGCGGTTGCTCGGCGAGTGATTCGCGCGCCTCGCGACCGATCACAGTGGTGCTGACGCGCCGATTGATTGCAAAGGCGGCGCGAAGCGAAGGCTTGTATACCTGCGCCTCGTGGATGAGATCGACCATCTCGGCGCTGGCCCAGAAGTCGAAGGGGCTGGGCTGCACGGGGATCAATACGCGGTCGGCCGCCATGAGCGCCGACCGCGCCAGGGCGGCGATCCGCGGCGGGCCA
>CBFGOS010000353.1:0-2804 GCA_965650425.1 uncultured Lysobacter sp.
TCATCCTGGGCTCATGGTGCGGCAAGAAGTTCCGCCCGGAGAAGGTCGCGGCACGTCCCGGCTGGGACGTGGTGCCTGCCGTCCGCGATGGCTGGCTGCACGAGATCAAGTCGCCGGCCATCCTGCAGCCCGGCCCGGCCGCGCTGACCGACGGCGTGCGCGAGATCGCGGCGGTGATCGAGGCGTGGGCGCGTGGGGATGCCCCTGGCAAGCTCAGCGTGGATAGAACTCGCGGCTGAACTGCATCGTGGACTGGGCACCGCCCTCGCGGACGACGGTCAGTTCGAAACGCACGGTGTCGGGCAGGTCGATTTCCACGGTGCCCACGTAGTCCAGCAGGTCCCCGGTGCGCAACTCGCGCATGGTGATGTCCTGGCGCCGGCCGCGCAGGTCGATGGCGGTGGCGGTGATGGCGGCTGGCAGCGAGGTTTCCTGCGCCTCCGGGCCTTGGCGCACCGCCACCAGCAACAATGCCTGTCGGTCGCTTCGCGCGATCCCGTACTGCATGGCCACCGGTTCGGGCAGCGTCGAGGTCTGCACCACGCTGGCGCGGATGGTGACGTCGCCGACACGACTGACCGCCTCCTGCGGCGCGGACGGGGTGCTGGCGGACATGGACGGCGGGGGCGGGGCGCTTCCACCTTCGCAACCGCCCAGGGCGAGCATCGCCAGCAGCGCGGGCGCAAGCAACGCGGCGTTGACCAGTGCCTTCAGCCGGTGGGGCCGCTGACGCAACGACGGGACAGCGTGGGCGTTCATAAGGGGCTTCTCCTTTCGGATATAGGGCTTTGGCCGCCCTGGCGGCCCGGGTGCGATGCCGCGCTCAGTCGTTGGCCGCCGACAACTGGCGACCACGGAGGGTGGCGGCATCGATGGCCCGCCCCACCAGGGCTCGGAACCCCCCGGCCTCGAACGTTTCAATGGCGGCCTGCGTCGTGCCGCCCGGCGAGGTCACGCGGGCGCGCAGTTCGTCTGCCGGTTCGTCGCGTTCGGTCAGCATGCGCGCGGCCCCGAGCAGCGTCTGCGTGGCCAGGACGCGGGCGGCGGCGGGGTGCAGTCCTTGGGCTTCACCCGCCTGCTGCATGGCCTCGGCCAGCAGGAACACGTAGGCGGGGCCGCTTCCGGACACGGCAGTGACAGCGTCCATGAGCGCTTCCTCGTCGATCCACACCGTGGCGCCCACCGCGCCGAGCAGTGCCGCCGCCCGCGCGCGGCCGTCGTTGTTCGTGGCCGCGTTGGCAAATAGTCCGCTGACGCCGGCACCCAGTAGCGCCGGGGTATTGGGCATGGCACGCACCACCGACATTCCGCCACCCAGCCAGCGATCCAGCTGTTCCGCGGTGATACCGGCGGCGATGGACACCACCAGGGGGTGTCCGGCCTGCGCCGATGCCACCAGCCCTTCGCACACGCCCCGCATGACTTGCGGCTTGACCGCCAATACCCAGGTGTCAGTCCCTTCCACGGCATCGGCAGCATGTTCGAAGGTATGCACGCCAAAGTCCTGCTGCAGCGCGTGGCGCAGCGAATCCACTGGCTCGGCAACGCGTATTGTCGCGGGTTCCGCACCGCGTGCGACCAGTCCACCGATCAGGCTGCGCGCCATGTTGCCGCCGCCGATGAAGGCTAGGTTGGGAATGTGTTGCGGGTTCATGCGGCGTCCTGCGTGTGTGTGGGGGTGGCGCCAAGGTGCTCGGCCTTGGCATGGTGGTGGCCCAAGGCCGTGACAGGCTTCGGCGCGCTAAGACTGGGTGGGAGGCGGCCTCCGCCCGAAGAGGGCCGTGCCGACCCGCACCATGGTGGCACCTTCGGCAATGGCCACGGCGTGGTCCTCGCTCATGCCCATCGACAGCGTGTCCACCTCGGGATGGGCCTCGCGCATGGCCTCGTAGAGTTGGCGCACCCGGGCAAACGCGGCGCGACGCTGCTCCAGGTCCGGCCAAGGCGTGGGGATGGCCATGAGCCCGCGCAGCCGCAACCGCGGCTCGGCGGCGATGGCGCGGGCCAGGGGGACGATCTCCTCCGGCCGGCACCCGTGCTTGCTGGCCTCGTCGTCGATGTTGACCTGCACCAGCACGTTCAGCGGTGGACGGTTGCTGGGCCGGTGGTGGGCGAGGGCGGTGACGAGCTTGGGCCGATCCACCGTCTGCACCCAATCGAACAGGGCGGCGGCGTCCTTGGCCTTGTTGGACTGCAGATGGCCGATGAGGTGCCATTCCAGCCCAAGGGCGGCCAGTTCGCCGATCTTGGCGGCCGCTTCCTGCACGTAGTTCTCGCCGAACGCGCGCTGTCCCGCGGCTGCCAGGGCCGCAACCCGGTCGGCCGGCTGGGTCTTGCTGACGGCCAGCAGGCGCGGGGTTGGCCGCCCGGCGGCGCTGGCTGCGTTGGTCAGTTGCCCAAGCACGTCCTGAAGGGTGTGCGCGAGCACGTCGGTAGTCTTGTCCATTGGATGGATTGGCGACACAGGTACAGGTCTATACTCCTTTCCAAGGGGTAGTATCGTCCCAACTTGCCGGTCACGCGACCGGTTCCGACGCAGTGCGGGGGAGCACGCATGGATATCGCCGAACTGTTGGCGTTCTCGGTCAAGAACAAGGCTTCTGACCTTCACCTGTCGGCCGGCCTGCCGCCGATGATCCGCGTGGACGGCGACGTCCGCCGCATCAACATTCCGGCGCTGGAGCACAAGCAGGTGCATGCGCTGGTGTACGACATCATGTCGGACAAGCAGCGTCGAGACTACGAAGAGTTCCTCGAGGTCGACTTCTCGTTCGAGATCCCCGGCCTGGCGCGCTTCCGCGTCA
>CBFGOS010000354.1:0-2794 GCA_965650425.1 uncultured Lysobacter sp.
GTGCACGACTGGGGCGGCATGGTCGGCTTCGGCTGGGCGTTGACGCACATGCCGCAGGTCAAGCGGCTGGTGATCCTCAACACGGCGGCGTTCCCGCTGCCAGCGGCTAAGCCGATGCCGTGGCAACTGTCGCTGGGCCGGGATTCGCGCGTGGGCGGCTTCCTGATCCGTGCCTTCAATCTGTTCGCGCGTGGCGCCGCCTGGCTGGGGACCGAGCGCCGCTTGCCGGCCGCTGTACGCCGCGCCTACATCACGCCGTACCGGGGTTGGACCAACGCGATCAGCACCCTCCGTTTCATGCAGGACATCCCGCTGCGCGAAGGCGACCCGGCATGGGCGCTGGTCGAAGCGGCCGGCCGCGCGCTGCCGCAATACGCCGATCGACCGGCATTTCTGGGCTGGGGTCTGAAGGACTTTGTGTTCGACCGCCATTTCCTCGAAGGCTTCCGCCGCGCGCTGCCCAACGCCGAGGTGCACGCGTTCGAGGATGCCAACCATTACGTGCTGGAGGACAAGCACGAGGTGCTGGTGCCGGCGGTCCGCGCCTTCCTTGACCGCCACCCGCTCTGATCTGGACGTGCGCCACGCCTTGGGGCGCCGCCGGAGGTCACCGGCCATCGGCGCCGTGATCCCGCGACGGGAGTCCAATCGCCATCGACAGATCGCCTTGGTCTGACGCTTACCGCGGGCTGCACTCCCGCAACCCCTCCCAGTCGGCCTCCGTCAGCGTTGGCAGCCCATGCACCCGTCTCGCCTTGTCGCACTGCGCACTGGGCGCACCGAATTCCCATGCGGCCTGGACTTCGCGACACGCGGTGGGGCGCATCGGATGGATGTTGCAGCGGCTGTAACGACCGATGTCGGCGTCCAGCGCGGCGCAGCGCGGCTGCGCTTGCGACGTGCCACGCATCGCGAGCTCATGCCGGCGCAGCGGCTCAGTGAGTTCGATCGGCACGGTGCCGCCCATCTCTGGTGCAGCCTCCGACCAATGGAGGCTGACGCGAAAACTTGCACAGCAGGCACCGCAGGTCAGGCAAGGGTGGTTCATTGGCGCGGGTGGGCAGGGTGGTGGGGCACGGAGACCCGATACCGCCGGCTCCGGAGTCCGACGCCGGCGTCGCCCACTCGTCACCGCTCCACGTGGAGCGGGATGCTGGGGTCGTCGTCCAAAGGCGTCGGGTGACGCGGTCCAAGGCAGGGCGGGCCGGTGCCGGCGGGTGGTGAATTTTTCGGCATCCCCAGCGCGCCGCGCAAGAGGGGGACGACAGGCGACAATGGACAGATGAATTCCCCCAGCAACATCGCTGCTGCCCTGCCACGGCTGGCCGCCGAGCGGCCCGACCAGATCGCCCTGCGTTGCCCCGGCACCCGTGGGGCCGACGGGCTGGCGCGCTACGACCAGACCCTGACCTACGCCGCGCTGGACCGGCGCAGCGATGCCATCGCCGCGGGCCTGGCCGGTCACGGCATCGGCCGCGGCACGCGCACGGTGGTGATGGTGCGGCCGTCGCCGGAATTCTTCCTGTTGATGTTCGCGCTGTTCAAGGCCGGCGCGGTGCCGGTGCTGGTGGACCCGGGCATCGACAAGCGCGCGCTGCGCCAGTGCCTGGACGAGGCGCAGCCGCAGGCCTTCATCGGCATACCGTTGGCGCACCTGGCGAGGCGCCTGCTGGGCTGGGCGAAGGCGGTGACGACGCACGTCACCACCGGCCGCCGCGCGTGGCTGGCCGACGTGACCCTGGCGGCCGTGGAGCAGGCGGGCGCGGCCGCAGGGCCGCAGCTGGCCGACACCGCCCCGGACGACGTGGCCGCGATCCTGTTCACCAGCGGCTCCACCGGGGTGCCCAAGGGCGTGGTCTACCGCCATCGGCATTTCGTCGCACAGATCGATCTGCTCGGCCGCGCGTTTGGCCTGCAGCCGGGTGGGGTGGACCTGCCCACGTTCCCGCCATTCGCGCTGTTCGACCCGGCGCTGGGGCTGACCTCGGTTATCCCGGACATGGACCCGACGCGCCCGGCCAAGGCCGATCCGCGCCGCCTGCATGACGCCATCTCCCGCTTTGGCGTGGACCAGCTGTTCGGCTCGCCGGCGTTGATGGCCGTGCTCGCGCGTTACGGCCAGCCGCTGCCGACTCTGCGCCGGGTGACCTCGGCCGGGGCGCCCGTGCCGCCGGACACGGTGGCGGCGCTGCGCGCGCTGCTGCCTGAGGGGGCCCAGTTCTGGACACCCTACGGCGCCACCGAATGCCTGCCGGTCGCGGTGGTTGAAGGCGCCGAGCTGCAGGCCACCCGCGCCGCGACCGAGGCCGGCGCCGGCACCTGCGTGGGGCGCCCGGTGCCACCCAACGAGGTGCGCATCATCGCCATCACCGACGACGCCATCGCCGAGTGGTGCGATGCGCGCATGCTGGGCGTGGGCGAGATCGGCGAGATCACCGTCGCAGGCCCGACCGCGACAGACACCTACTTCAACCGCGACGCGCAGACCCGGCAGGCCAAGATCCGCGAGCGGTTGAACGTGGAAGCCACGCCGACCGGTGCGACACGGGGCAGCTTGGCCGCGGGTGCAACCGCCTGCAACGACCGTATCGTCCACCGCATGGGCGACGTGGGCTACTTCGACGCCGATGGCCGGTTGTGGTTCTGCGGCCGCAAGTCACACCGCGTCGAGACCCTCTACGGCCCCCTGTACACCGAGCAGGTCGAGCCGGTGTTCAACGTGCATCGCGACGTGCGCCGCACCGGCTGCTGCGCCCCGAACGCACCGACACCGACCAGCGCGGTGCGTTCGGGG
>CBFGOS010000355.1:0-2791 GCA_965650425.1 uncultured Lysobacter sp.
GCCTCGAAGCGGGCATCTGCGGCCGTATGGCGGCCGGCCTTGGCCTCGGCTTCCGCCAGTGCCAACGCGAGCCATTCGTCGTTGGGCTGATCGGCGAGCAGGCCTTGCAGCAGCTGGATGGCCACCGCCGGCTCATTGGCGCGGAGGTGCGCGATGGCCTTGCCATAGCCCTGCGACGCGTCCAGCTTGCCAGCCTTGGCCACGCGCTCATATTCCCGCAAGGCTTCGCGCGGTGTGTCGGCGCTGAGCACGCGCAGGCGCTCGCGGGCGAACTCGAATCGCCCGGTCCCGCCCGACTTCAATGAGGTGCCCATGATCTGCAGGTCGCGCGGCAACAATGGATTGCTGCCGAGGCTGGGGGTGGTCAATGTCGAGTGAGATTGGCCGGCCATCAGCCGTGCCCGATCCTTGGCCTCGCTGATGCGCGTGGTCGTGACCGGGTGGGTCATCAGGAACTCGGGGGCCTCCGTGCCGTAATAATTGGCACCGTTGGCGCGCGAGCGCTGCTGCAGCTTGCCGAAGAAATCGGCAATGGCCATGGGGTCGTAGCCGGTGCGGCCCAGCGACTGGATGCCCAGCCGATCCGCCTCGTGTTCGTTGGATCGGGTGTAGTCGATCTGCCGTTGCTGCATCAATCCCATGGCCGATGCCATCGCCGCCTGCGCGGCATCGTCCGAGGAATTCCCGCCTGCGGCCTGCGCTGCGACGATCGCGCCGAGCATGGCCAGCAGGATGGGCAACTGGTCTTTCTGTGCACGTTCCACCGCACGCAGCACATGGTCCTGGGTCACGTGCGCGATTTCGTGGGCCAGAACGCCCGCCACCTCGTCCTCGCGGTCGGCGGCCAACACCAGCCCGGCATTCACCCCGATGTAGCCACCCAGGGTCGCGAACGCGTTGATCTCGCGCTGGCGCATCATGAAGAACGTGTAGGCCTGGCGAGGGTTGTCGCTGCTGGCGCCCATGCGGGTGCCCAGCGCGTCCAGCCAGCTCTCGACGAGCGGGTCATCGAGGATGTAGTCGTAGTGGCGCAACTGCGCCAGCATCATCCCGCCGTACTGCTCCTGCTGGGACGGGGTGAGCAGTTCGCCGGCCGAAGAGCCGATGTCCGGCAGCCGGGACTCCTGCGCGGGCGCCCCCAGGCTGGCCAGCGCAATGGTCAGGGCGGCGGTGAGCGGTAACATGCGGCGCAAGCGGGCGTCCTTCCGGTGTGGCGGGATGGGGGCTTGACCAGCATGCCGTCCCCCGCGCCTACGCGGGTGAATCGGCGGTTAAGCACCCCAGTGTTCTACTGGTGATATGGAAAGTCCAATGTAGCGGACCCATATTCGACCACACCCCTCCCGAAGAGTTCACGGAGTCCATCTTGAGCCAGTCCATCGCCCCCCAGATCACCATCTATTCCACGGCCATCTGCCCTTACTGCGTGGCGGCCAAGAACTTCCTCAAGAGCAAGGGGCAGGCGTGGACGGAAGTCCGCATCGACCTGGACCCGTCCGAGCGGGAGAAGATGGTGGCCCTGACCAAGCGAACCAGCGTCCCGCAGATCTTCATCGGCGATACCCATGTCGGTGGCTATGACGACATGATGGCGCTGCACCGCGCGGGCGGCCTGGAGCCGCTGCTTGCCGGTTGACCTGATGCACCCTGGCGGCGACATTTTCGTCCTTTCCTACCGGTAGCCCCCATGAGCCACGACCCCTCTGGCGATCGCGTCGCCGAGTTCACCGCCTTCCGCAAGCGCATGAACGAGCGGATTCTTGCCGAGCCCAACCAGGTGGTGCGGCGCTTCTTCGCGCTCGACACCCAGACGTACCAGGCCGGCGCGCTGGACGTGAAGACCAAGGAGTTGCTTGGGCTGGTCGCCTCGTTGGTGCTGCGCTGCGACGACTGCATCAGCTACCACGTGGCCCAATGCAAGGAAGCCGGAGTGAACCGGGACGAGATGTTCGAGACGTTTTCGGTGGGCCTCGTGGTGGGCGGCTCCATCGTCATCCCCCACCTGCGCCGCGCCGTCGACTTCCTCGACCGCTTGGAGCAGGGCGAGGCCGAGGCGCCTGCCGGGCACGACCACGGCTGATAGGGCGGCGGGAGCCGTCGCGGGCTGGAGGCCTTGCGGAGCAAGGCTTCCAGCGCCATCTCCGACCATTGGCCAATGGTTGCGCCTGAAATGAACCTGCGTTTTCGGGCATAATTCGGCGGTTAACCATCCGGCGCCGTATTCCCCCGCGGCGCCCATCAGTCGGAAGAAGACCCCCTATGACGCAGACGATTACGGTCATCCGTGGTGACGGCATCGGCCCGGAGATCATGGACGCCACCCTGCACGTGCTCGACGCCATGAACCTTGGCCTCCAGTACGAATTCGCCGATGCCGGCCTGGTCGCGCTGGAGAAGCAGGGCGAGCTGCTGCCGCAGTCCACCATGGACTCGATCCGCAAGAACCGCATCGCGCTCAAGGCGCCGCTGACCACCCCGGTCGGCGAGGGCTTCTCGTCGATCAACGTCGAGCTGCGCAAGCGCTTTGACCTGTACGCCAACGTGCGTCCTGCCAAGTCGTTCCCCAACACCAAGTCGCGCTTCCCGACGGGCGTGGACCTGATCACCGTCCGCGAGAACACCGAAGGCGCCTACATCGGTGAAGGTCAGTCGCTGTCGGAAGACGGCGAGACCGCCGTGCTGCAGCAGAAGGTCACCCGCCGCGGCTCCGAGCGCATCGTGCGCTACGCCTTCGAGCTGGCCCGCAAGACCGGCCGCAAGAAGGTCACCGTGGTGCACAAGGCCAACATCC
>CBFGOS010000356.1:0-2789 GCA_965650425.1 uncultured Lysobacter sp.
ACCCCGGTCGCTACCGTGAAAGGGTAATGTCCTAGGCCTCTAGACGATGGGGACGTCGTGGAAATCGAGTAACGCGATTCCCGTAAAAGTGGTGGAGCCAGGCGGGATCGAACCGCCGACCTCCTGCATGCCATGCAGGCGCTCTCCCAGCTGAGCTATGGCCCCACAGGGCTGGAAAGACCGCTATCTTAGGGTCGACCTCGCAGGTCGTCAAGCGGATTTTGAATCTGCACTTACGTTGGGATGCCACTCCTGCATGGTCGCCATGCCATGTCCCTGCGGCGTCAGGTAATCCAGCCACTTTCCAAGGAACGTGTTGATCCGGAAACGGTAGCCAAACACCGCATCCGCCGGCGGGTTCAAGCCGATCACGTCCTGCCAGCGACGCCCCACGTAGCAGTGGGTGACTTCAACCTGTTTTGCGTCGTGATAGACCCGCAGGTGGGCCGACGGATCGGGCTCGCCCGTCACCGGGTCCAGCATTGCGTATGACAGCCGCAGCTCGGTGGTGTAACGGTGCTGCTCCATCACCTCGACGTGCAGCTCCAGCCCGTCCCCAGCCATCGACACGTAATGCCCGGGCGCCAACGCCCGCACGTCGAACAGGCCGACAAGCTTGGCGTGATTTTCCGCATACAACCCCATCAGCCAGCCCAAGCGGCTGAGCCGGGGAAAACGTGTATGGCGGCGGGACAACACTGCATTCATGGCGTCGATCCTACACGGCCGACTGCCCGCGCGGCAGCGTTGACGAACACGCCCATCAAGCCTACGTTGGGGAAGCCGCGTGCGGCTTTTTCCGCACCCTTCCCCGCCTGTCAGAACATCACGCGCGAGATGCCCAGCGTGGTCATCACCTTGCTGGCAATTTCCTCGATCGAGGCGTTGGTGGTGCTCAGCGTAGGGATGCGCTCGGCGCGGAACATCTTCTCCGCCGCCGCCACCTCGCGCTTGCAGGTGTCCAGCTGGGCGTAGCGCGAGTTCGGCCGCCTTTCCTGACGGATCTGCTGCAGGCGGATCGGGTCGATGCTCAGGCCGAACAACTTGTTGCGGTATGGCCGCAGCCTTGCTGGCAACCGGTCCTGCTCCAGGTCCTCCTCGGTCAGCGGGTAATTCGCCGCCCGTACGCCGTACTGCAGCGCCAGGTACACGCAGGTAGGCGTCTTGCCCGCCCGCGACACGGCCACCAGAATCACGTCCGCCCCGTCGTAATCCACCGACATGCCGTCATCGTGGGTCAGCGCGAAGTTCATCGCGTTGATGCGGCGGTGGTACTGGTCGAAGTCGACGATGGCATGGGCCTGGCCGATGCGGTGCTCGCGGGTCTCACCCAGCTCGCGCTCCAGGGGACCGATGAACGGCTCGAACACGTCCAGCATCAGCGCCCCGCTCTCCGCCAGGGCCGCCCCCACGCTGGCGTCCATGCAGGAGTTGATGACGATCGGCCGGGTGCCGTGGGTCAACGCCGCGGCCCGGATTCGGGCCGCCGCCATTTCCGCCCGCTCGACGCTGTCCACGTAGGAGATGCGAGTGCTTTCGAACCGGGTATTGGTGAATTGGGTCAGCAGGCTGTGGCCGATGGTCTCCGCCGTGATGCCCGTTCCGTCCGAAACGTAGAAAACCGCCCGCGTGCCTGGCATCCGCCACTCCAACCAAAGTCGGCCCCAAAGGCCGCGTCAATACGAAAAGCCCCGCCGGATCAACCTTGTACGGGTCCGGCGCCCCTGCGATCATATTAGCTTCTGTGCGCCCGGACATATCCGGACACCCCGCCCCACGGAGATCGCCCGTTTGAACGAGAACATCCTCTGGCTGCACGAGTTGCGCCTGTCCGACCTTGCCCGCGTCGGCGGCAAGAACTCCTCGCTCGGCGAGATGATCGGCAACCTGGCCAACCTCGGCGTCTCCGTCCCGGGCGGCTTCGCGACCACGGCCGAGGCCTTCAAGGCCTTCATCGCGCACAACAACCTGCACCAGCGCATCTACGACAAGCTGGCCACGCTGGATGTCGAAGACGTCCCCGCGCTGACCGCGGCCGGTGCAGAGATCCGCGGCTGGGTGATCGACGCACCGCTGCAGCCGGACCTGGACGCCGACATCCGGAAGGCCTACGTGCAACTGTGCGCCGAGAACGGGGGCGGTGATGTTGCCGTCGCGGTGCGCTCCTCGGCCACCGCCGAGGACCTGCCGGACGCCTCCTTCGCCGGCCAGCAGGAAACCTTCCTCAACGTGACTGGCGCCGACGACGTCGTGCACAAGGTCAAGGAAGTCTTCGCCAGCCTGTACAACGACCGCGCCATCGCCTACCGCGTGCACCATGGCTTCAAGCACGAGGACGTGTTCCTGTCCGCCGGCGTGCAGCTGATGGTGCGTTCCAACGTCGGCGCCTCCGGCGTGCTGTTCACCCTGGACACCGAGTCCGGCTTCCGCGACGTGGTGTTCGTCACCTCCAGCTTCGGCCTGGGCGAGATGGTCGTGCAGGGCGCGGTCAATCCCGACGAGTTCTACGTCTACAAGCCCACCCTGCAGCAGGGCAAGCACGCCATCCTGCGCCGCTCCATCGGCGCCAAGCAGCTGCGCATGGTGTATTCGGACAAGCCCGGCGAGCGCGTCAAGGTCGAGGACACCCCGGTCGAGCTGCGCAACAGCTTCTCGATCTCCGACGAGGACGTGCAGGAGCTGGCAAAGCAGGCGCTTGTCATCGAACAGCACTACGGCCGCCCGATGGACATCGAGTGGGCCAAGGACGGTGTCAGCGGCAAGCTGTTCATCGTGCAGGCCCGCCCGGA
>CBFGOS010000357.1:0-2769 GCA_965650425.1 uncultured Lysobacter sp.
CGACGACAGCGCGCGTATCCGCGAACTGGTCGGCCACCCCAAGGAGCGCGCCGAGCACGTCATGCTGATCGACCTGGAACGCAACGACCTGGGGCGGGTGTGCACCCCGGGCAGCGTCGAGGTGGACGAGCTGATGACGGTCGAGAGCTACGCCCACGTGCACCACATCGTCAGCAACGTCCGTGGCCGCCTGCGCGAGGGCGTCACGCCCGGCGAGGTGATCCGTGCGACGTTTCCGGGCGGCACCATCACCGGCTGTCCAAAGGTGCGCTGCATGCAGATCATTGCCGAACTGGAAGGCGAAGGCCGTGGCGCCTACACGGGTGCGATGGGGTGGCTCAACCGGGATGGCGACCTCGATCTCAACATCCTGATCCGCAGCGCGGAAGTGGAGGGCGACACGGCCCGCTTCCGCACCGGGGCCGGCATCGTGTTCGACTCAATCCCCGAGCGCGAACTGGATGAAACCCGGGCCAAGGCGCGCGGCATGTTCCGCGCGCTGGGAGTGGCGGGGTGAGCGTGCGCGTCTTCGTCGGGACACAGGCAGTAGACGCCGTGCCGCCCGACGATCGCGGCCTGGCCTACGGCGACGGACTGTTTGAGACCATGCGTGCGCATCGCGGCGACGTGCCGTGGTGGCCCGCGCCCTGGGCACGGCTTGCCGCGGGTGCGGCGCGGCTGCGCTTGCCACTGCCGGACGAGACACAAGTCCGTGCCGAGGCGGAAGCATTGCTCGATGGCGGCAGCGGCGTCCTGAAACTGCTGGTCACCCGGGGCAGCGGTGGGCGTGGCTATGCGCCGCCCCCATCGCCCGTTCCCACCTGGTTGCTTTCGCGCCATCCGGTCCCGACAAACCCGCGCGAGGGCCTGGTGCTGCGCTGGTGCGACACGCGCCTTGGGGTGCAGCCGTTGTTGGCGGGCCTGAAGCACTGCAACCGGCTGGAACAGGTCCTGGCACGGGCGGAGTGGCTGCCAGCACACGGAGGCACGGGGGCGCCTGCGCTGCCCACGCTGGATCATGCGTCCCAGAATGTGGATGCCACGACGGCTCCGCAGCGGAAAGCCGACGAGGGCCTCATGCGCAGCACCGACGGCGATGTGGTCTGCGCCACCGCGGCCAACCTCTTCGTCCTGCAAGGTGACCGCTGGGTCACGCCCGCAGTGGATCGGTGCGGCATCGCCGGGGTGTGCCGGCGTTGGGTCATCGACGCGACCGGTGCCACCGAAGCCCGACTGGACGTGACCGATGTCGACGCGGCCGATGCGGTTTTCCTGTGCAATGCCGTGCGCGGTATCCTGCCGGTCGCGCGTCTGGGCGAGCGCATGTGGGCGCCACACCCGCGGGTGGTCGCGCTGCAGCAGCGCCTGGCCGCCGAACACCCCGCCTTTGCACCGGAGTCTTCGTGAGTCGCAAGCGTTCGTCCGGCAAGGCCGGCCTGCTGGTTCTGATCCTGCTCATCGCCGCCGCAGCCGCTGCATTCTGGGGCTGGCAGCGGTACGCCGGATTCGCCGACGCGCCGCTCGCGGGTGCGGGCGGCGACAAGAGCATCGTGGTGAGATCAGGTGATTCACTGCCCGTCGTGGTGCGCAAGCTGGCCGATGCGGGGGTGGACACCGGCGAGGCCATCGAATGGCGCCTGCTGGCCAAGCAACTCGGTGCCGCCGGCAAGCTCCAGGTGGGCGAGTACGCCTTGCCGGAGGGCATTACCCCGCGCGAACTGCTGCAGGCGATGCGCGATGGCAAGGTCATCAGCCATCGCTTCACCATCGTAGAGGGTTGGAACATCCGCGAGCTGCGCGCGGCCCTGGCCAAGGCCCAGCCGCTTGAGCAGGAGACGGCCAAGCTGGACGATGCCGCGCTGATGAAGGCCGTCGGCCAGGCCAGCCAGCATCCGGAAGGACGCTTCCTGCCGGAAACCTATGTCTACACCCGGGGCGACAGTGACCTCGACGTGCTCAAGCGCGCGCATGAGGCGATGACGAAGGCCCTTGCGGCCGCTTGGGCCGAACGCCGCGCCGACACGCCGCTCAGGACGCCCGACGAGATGCTGACCCTGGCGTCCATCGTCGAGAAGGAGACCGGCATTGCCGAGGAGCGCCCGCAAATCGCCGGCTTGTTCGAGCGCCGGCTGAAGATCGGCATGAAGCTGCAGACCGACCCGACGGTCATCTACGGCATTGGCCCGCGTTACGACGGCAACATCCGCAAGCAGGACCTGCTGACCGACACGCCCTACAACACGTACACCCTCGCCGGCTTGCCGCCCACGCCCATCGCGATGCCCGGCGTGGACGCGCTGCAGGCCGTGGCCAAGCCCGCACCGGGCGAGCACCTGTACTTCGTGGCCGTGGGGGATGGCAGCGGCCGCCACCTGTTTGCCGCCACCTATGCCGAACACCAGGCCAACGTGCGCAAGTACCTGCAGAATTACCGCAATGCACAGGCGAAGAACACGCAATGAGTGACGCATTGCCGTCGCTGGAAACCCGGCCCCGGTTCATTTCGCTGGAAGGCGGCGAGGGCGCAGGCAAGTCCACCGTGCTGGCGGCGTTGCGCCATGCGCTGGAAGCGGCTGGCCAGACGGTGACCTGCACCCGCGAGCCCGGCGGCACTCCGTTGGCCGAACAGATCCGCGGCCTCCTGCTGGATACCCACCACGAACCGCCCGCACCGGAGACCGAACTGCTGCTGATGTTCGCCGCACGCGCCCAGCACGTGCGCGAGACGGTCCTGCCGGCGCTGGAGCGCGGGCAGTGGGTGATCAGCGA
>CBFGOS010000358.1:0-2764 GCA_965650425.1 uncultured Lysobacter sp.
CCGTGGTCGCGGGCGCGCTTGAGGTTGCTGGGCTGGTAGGTGCGCTTGGTGGCCATGATCCGGCTCTGCGTTTATGCGGGAAAAGACTCGGGAGGATAACGCGCACCCGGCCCTTGGTCAACCTCAAGTTGACGAGCCGTATCATGCGCCGATCCCGGATCAGCCGCGGCGGCGCGCACGCCAGCCAGGGGCCTGCGACAATGATAGCCCTTTCGTGTCCTGTTCAGCCGACCACGGCCAAGCTGCACAGGATTTTGTCCGGTCGGGCGCACCCATGGCGCCCCGGACCGACCACCGGGAACCGCATGATCGACGCCTCGCCCATCGTCCGCCTGCGCGACGTCCGCCTTGAACGCGGCGGGCGCGCCATCCTGCGCGGTATCAACCTCGACGTCCCGCGCGGGCAGGTGGTGGCGGTGCTGGGCCCATCGGGCAGCGGCAAGTCCACCCTGCTGTCGGCGCTGACCGGGCAACTGGAGTCGGCGGGCGGCACAATCGAAGTGCTGGGCCGCCCAGTGCCGCGCGGCCAGCGCGAACTGCTCGCGCTTCGCCGCAGCATTGGTGTGCTGCTGCAGGGCAACGGCCTGCTCACCGACCTGACGGCGGCCGAAAACGTGGGGCTGCCACTGCGCACCCACACCCACCTGCCGGAACCGGTGATTCGCCGGCTGGTGCTGATGAAGCTGCATGCGGTGGGCCTGCAGGCCGCCGCCGATGCCTACCCGCGCGAACTGTCCGGTGGCATGGCCCGGCGCGTGGCGCTGGCCCGCGCACTGGCGCTCGACCCGCCACTGATGATCTACGACGAGCCGCTGACTGGCCTGGACCCCATCGCCAGTGGCGTGGTCATGGACCTGGTGCGGCGGCTCAATGACACCTTGGGCCTGACCAGCATTGTGGTCACCCACCACGTGCACGAGACCCTGCCGGTCGCCGACCAGGCCATCGTCATCGCCAACGGCGGCATCGTGTTCGCCGGCACTCCGGCCGAATTGGAGGCCAGCGATGATCCGTTCGTGCGCCAGTTCCTGAAGGGCGAACCCGACGGGCCGATTGCCTTCGACGCCGCGCCGCGCACCCCGGAGGCCGCATGACCGGCACGCGCCACCCTGCCGCCCACCCGCAGCGGAGGCCCATGGCCAGCGCGAGGGCCGACGGGCTTTCCCCGCTCCGCGGCATCCCATCTACCCCGGAGCGCTGCTGATGCCGTTCGCTGCCACCACCCGCGCCCTCGGCCAGGCCGGACTGTTCACCCTGTCCGTGTTCCGCGCTTCCAAGCCGACCCTCGACTTCTGGCGCGAACTGACCCGCGAGATCTACAAGATCGGCGCGCGTTCGCTGCCGATCATTGCCGTTGGCGGCGCGTTCGTCGGTCTTGTCCTGACGTTGCAAGGCTACCGCACCCTCGCCACCTTCGGCGCAAGCAACTCGCTGTCCACCCTGTTGGGCCTGTCGCTGTACCGCGAGCTGGGGCCCGTGCTGACCGCCCTGCTGTTCATCGGCCGCGCCGGCAGCTCCATCGCCGCCGAGCTGGGCCTGATGCGCGCCACCGACCAGATCACCGCACTGGAACTGATGGCCATCGACCCGGTGGGCAAGGCCGTGGCGCCGCGCTTCTGGGCGGCGGTGCTGAGCGTGCCGCTGCTGACCGGCTTCTTCTGCAGCTTCGCCATTGCCGCCAGCTACCTCGAGGCGGTGCACGTGATCGGGCTGGACGCGGGCTACTTCTGGCCGGCGCTCAAGGACAACGTCGATTTCGTCGACGACTACCTCGTCGCGCTGCTGAAGTCGGCGGTGTTCGGCGCCACCGCGGCGCTGACCGCGGCCTTCGTCGGCTTCCACGCCGAGCCGACCATCGAGGGCACCTCGGTGGCCACCACGCGCGCGGTGGTCAACGCCTCGCTGCTGGTGCTGATGCTGAACTTCGTCATGTCGGCGCTGCTGTTCAAATGAGCCGCGCACCCGCTCTCCATTCCGTTATCCGTGCGCGCACCGCGGCGCGCGTTCGCAAGGTGGTCCACCCATGAGCTCACGCAGTCCCCGTATCGAATTCGCCGTCGGCGCCTTCCTGCTGCTGGCCCTGGCCTCGCTGCTGGTGCTGGCGGTGGCGTCCACCAACGGCAAGTGGGGCTTCGGCAGCGACAGCTACCCGCTGAAGGCCCGTTTCACCACCATCGGCGCGCTGCGCCCCAACGCCCCGGTCAAGATCGGCGGCGTGGCCATCGGCCAGGTCGACAAGATTGAACTGGACCCGGTCAAGTTCGACTCGGTGGTGACCCTGGCGATCAACAGCCGCTACAAGGACCTGCCGGCCGACACCGCCGCCAGCATCCTGACCAGCGGCCTGCTGGGCGAAAGCTTCATCAACCTCGCCCCCGGCGGCGATCCGGAAACGCTCAAGCCCGGCGACGAGATCTACATGACCCAGTCGGCGGTGGACCTGATCCAGCTGGTGGGCAAGTACATGTTCAGCGGCGGTGGAGCCAAGGCCGGCGACAATGCGGCGCAATCGTCCGAGGCTGCCGGCGACGTGCCGGACTACCTGCAGGACGAAACCCCGACCCCCAAGGAATAACCCCACGCCATGAAGCGCTCCTTCCTCACGATCGTCATCGCCTCGGCCCTGCTGACCGCGGCCCCGGCCTCGGTGTTCGCGCAGGCGAAGGCCGCTCCGGCCGCCTCCGCGGCCAAGGCCGGCACCCCGAGCCAGCTGGTGCTGGCCAACAGCACGCGCATCCTGACCACGCTGGAAGCCCGCCGCGGC
>CBFGOS010000359.1:0-2740 GCA_965650425.1 uncultured Lysobacter sp.
CACTTGCCCCGTGAACAAGGCCAGCGCCCAGCCGTAGCTCTGCCACAGCGACAGCGTGCCGATCAGTCCAAATCCGAACCCGAAGAACGCGATGCCGTTGATGACCGAGTGCGTGAGGTAGTTGGTCAGCGGCATGCGTCCCGGCGCAGCGAAGACGCCCAGCCAGCGCTGCGCTCTTGGCCACGCCAGCATGAAGGCCGCCGCGTAGGCGATCGCGAGGGGGACGGTGCCCAACGTGGACGACCAGTGGTCCTGGCTGGATTCCGGGTGCAGCGCGTAGACCGCCGACGCAGGAATGCCGACCAGCGCGCCGGCGATGAGTGCGCGCACGAGAAAGCGACGGTCCGACAGCAGACCGTGCTGCAGCCGGCGCCCGATCCAGAGTCCCAGCACCATGATCCCCATCACCTTGGGGATGCGCCAGCTTTCGATCCTCAAGCCGAGGGAGTACAGCGTGCCCGTCACGGTCCACTTGGGGTAGTCCGCCAGGGTTACGGCCTGCAGCCAGGGCACTTCCTGGCCAAAGGGTGCACCGCCCATGCCCTGGAACCACTGCAGCGCCATGTCCTGCACGGCTTTACCCGGCGCCCATCCCATGGCGCGCATCAGCCCCTGCCCCAGCAGCGGGACCAGCAGGATGAGCACGACGCTGGACCCCAGCAGGACACGATCGCTTTGCCGCGCGAACCACGGCAGCAGAAACCCGAGGGTGGCGTAGAGCAGGAGGATGTCGCCGTCCCAGACCAGCAGGGTATGCAGCAGGCCGATGGCCAACAGCACGGCCATGCGGCGGTAATAGACGCGTTCCCAGGCATGGCCGCTGGTCTGCAGGCGCTGCATCATCAGCGCGCCGCCAAGTCCGAACAGCATCGAGAACAGGGTGTAGAACTTGCCCTCGACCAGAAAGCGCTCCACGCCGCGAATCCACGCCAGGCTCCGTTCGTCGTGGAATGTCGCGGCCAGCGCAGGCGGCATCATCAGCCAACCGCTCCAGTACAGGATGTTGGCCAGCAGGATGCCGAGCAGGGCCAGGCCGCGCAGGGCGTCCAGCGCGCGGTGGCGCTCGCTGCCGTGGGTGGGGGCAGGGGGCGGGTGCTTATGCATATCGGCTGGGCCCCGCATCAACGTGCGCTCGCCTGCGGCACCGCCTTGCCCGGCTGGAAGTCCGGGTGGCCCAGTTGCCAGAACATGAACGCCATCTGGTCGGTATCAAGCTGCACGTAGTCCACGCCGGCGTTGTGCCCCGCGGTCCACTCGATGTTCCAGAGCACCGGCTTGCCGGCGGGCGACGCGGCGCGGGCGCGCGCGACCATCTTGCCGCCCACCCACAGCGGGATGGTGTAGTCGGTGGCGCCACTGCCGATCAGCAGAGCCGGGCGCGGCGCGCCGTCCAGCAGCTGCATGTAGGGCGACAAGGCGAGGATGCGCCGTGTGCCCTCGGCGGTGGCCGGGTCACCAATGTCGCGGATGCTGCGCGCACCCGCGGCCGACAGGCCGGCCATGCGCCACTGGTCGAACGCGCCGACGGACAGCTGTGCGGCGCCGATCAGGTGCGGCGCCTCCAGTGCGGCCATCCCCATCGTCATGCCGCCGCAGCTGCCACCGGTGACACCGATACGGCCGGGGCGGGTTACGCCGGTGCGGACCAGGTGCTTGGCCACGTCGATGGCGTCTTCGAAGGCAGCGGGCTTGTTGCGGTCGCGCCCGGCGCGGTGCCACTCGGCGCCCAACTCGCCGCCGCCGCGCAAGGCAACGGAGACGAATGCGCCACCGCGCTCCAGCCACGCTTCCAGTGCGGGCCAGTGGAAGGGCTGGTTGACGTTACCGAAGCAGCCGTAGCCATCCATCATCACGTAGGCGTTGCCGTCGCGCGGAGCGCTGCGGCGCTCCACCAGCGTGTACGGAATGCGTTCGCCATCGCGGGCGATGGCCCAGTGCAGGCGGCTGGCGTAGGTGGCGTTTGGTGTGGCGACGGCACCGGCTGCGATTGGCAGTTCATGAAGGGTGTCGTCACCCGGTTCGAGCAGCCAACCGCGCCGCGGCGTCAACCAGTCGACCAGGTTGAGCCACGCGCCGCGCCCTTCGATGCCGGCGTCCAGCGACACCAGCGCGCCCTCCGGCAGTGGGATCGTGCGCGTGCCCGACGCGCCGACCACGTGCAGCCGTGCGCTGCTGAGCAGGCTTTCGGCCACGTACACGCCGTCCTGTGCGGCCACCATCTGGCCCAGCACGCCTTCCTGTTGCGGCAGCGCGACGACGGGCGCGGGCGCTGCCTGGGTCAGGTCGAAGCGAACCAGCTGGAAGCGAGGTGAGGCCGGGTCCAGTGTGTAGAGGTGGTCGCGGTGGATGCCGTAACCCGGCACCAGCACGTCCGATGCGTAAATGCGGCGGGCCGGCGGCAGGCCGCGGGTGCCCAGTTGCGACAGGTCGAGCACCCACAGCTCGCGGCCCTCGGGCATGCGGCGCAGGATGGCCAGCCAGCGCGGATCGGGTTCGCCTTGCACGTACAGCGTGTCGGCTTCGGTGATGCCTTCCGTCAGCCCGTGGCCGAACAGGGCGCGGTCGTTGGACGTGGGTTGGCCGAGGGTGTGCAGAAAGACCTGTCCGCGCCGCGCGCGTGCAGTGTTGTCCATGCGTGCATTGGCATCAGGGCGACGCACGTAGAGGAAGCCCGAGCTGTCCGCGAGCCAGCGCGGGCGGAAGCCGTTGGAATCGGCCCACAACGGCCAGGTGATGGTGT
>CBFGOS010000360.1:0-2728 GCA_965650425.1 uncultured Lysobacter sp.
TTGACCCATGCGTTCTTCCATCCTTACCGCCGCCATCGCGGTTGCCATCGGCGGCACCAGCTTCGGCGCGGTTGCCGGCCCCAGCGACACGGAGCTTGCCCAGCTGAAGGCGCAGATCGAGGCGCTGCAGGCCAAGATCGCCGACCTGGAAGAGCGCACCGACGCCCAGTCGGACGTTAACGTCGATACCGCCGCACAGCTGGACAAGCTGACGACCGGCGCCCCCAAGATCGAAACCAAGGGCGGCATCAAGGTCACCTCGGCCGACAAGCAGTTCGAGGCTTCCATTGGCGGCCGCATCCACTTCGATGCGTATGCCTTTGACCGTGACATCGCCGATACCACCGGCACCACCGAGTTCCGCCGCACGCGCCTCACCCTGTCGGGCAAGGCGATGGGCTGGGATTACAAGATCGAGAACGACTTCTCGGGCAGCTCGCCGAACGACGGTTACCGCGACGTGTTCATTGCCAAGAGTGCGCTGGGCGGCAAGTTCACCATCGGCCACTTCAAGCCGTACCGCTCGATGGAGGAGCTGACCAGCTCCAACGAAATCACCATGATGGAGCGCCCCTTCGCCTCGGCCACCGGCATCTACAACGGTCGCCAGTTTGCCCAGGGCATCGGGTACCTGCGTGGCGCCGACAACTACACCATCGGCGCGACTGTGTTCAACCTGCGCAACGCCGCTGGCTCGCGCAACGAGGGCATGGGCGCCGCGGCCCGCGTGACCTTTGCGCCGATCAACAACGACAACAACACCCTGCACTTTGGCGTGTCGGGCAGTACCGAGAACCTGAACAAGGGCTCGGCCAACGTCACTGCCGTGGCCAACTACGCGGGTCGCCGTGGCCCTTCGCAGACCATCGCCACCACCACCGGTACCAGCGGTGATTCGGTCGAAACCTTCGGCCTCGAAGCCGCGGCGTCGTTTGGCCCGATGTTCCTGCAGTCCGAATACGCCAAGGCCAAGTACGGCGCCCCGCTGGGTCGCGACCAGGACGTCGAGACGTTCTATGTGATGGGCAGCTGGATGCTGACCGGCCACCACAAGCCGTACAAGTCGGCCACCGGCGTGTTCGGCTCGCCCAAGCTGACGGACAAGGGCGCGTGGGAACTGACCGCCCGCTACGACACCATCGAGAACAAGGACGTGGCCAACCGCGAAGCCACCTCGACCACGCTGGGCCTGAACTACTACATCAATTCCAACGTGCGCCTGATGTTCAACTACACCCGCGGCGAGAACGAGGTCACGGGCGACGAAACCGGCCAGTACGCGCTGCGCACGCAGTTCAGCTTCTGATAGACCGGACTCTCTCCCTGGTCTGAAGCCTCCGCCCCCGGCCATTTGGCCGGGGGCGTTTCGTTTTGGACAAGCGCTGATTACGCATGTGGATCGGCGACGCGGCAGTGGCGAGGCGCTGCAACTGCGGGACGCGAATCCTTGATGCGGGCGAACTACGCGCCTGCCGGAATCGGCTCCCCGGGCGTCTTGTCCTTGAAACGGCACAGGTCGCGGATGGCGCAGTGCGGGCAGTCCGGTTTGCGCGCCTTGCACACGTACCGGCCATGCAGGATCAGCCAGTGGTGGGCATCCTGCAGGTACGGTGCGGGAATGGCCTTCAGCAGCCCCTCCTCCACGGCGCGCACGTTCTTGCCCGGGGCGAGGCCCGTTCGATTGGCGACGCGAAAAATGTGGGTGTCGACCGCCATGGTCGGCTCCCCAAACGCCGTGTTGAGCACGACATTGGCTGTCTTGCGGCCCACGCCGGGCAGCGATTCCAGCGAGGCGCGGTCGCGCGGCACCTCGCCGCCGTGGCGTTCCAGCAGCAGTTGCGCCATGGCCACCACGTTGACGGCCTTGGTGTTGTACAAGCCGATGGTGGCGATATAGGGCTTGAGTCCCTCCACGCCCAGCGCCGCGATGCTGGCCGGCGTGTTGGCGACCGGAAACAGCTTGCGGGTCGCTTTGTTGACGCCCACATCGGTGGCCTGCGCGGAAAGCGTCACTGCCACCAGCAACTCATAAGGCGTGGTGTACTCAAGCTCCGTCTTCGGCGCAGGATCCAGCGCCTTCAGGCGCGCAAACATCTCGGCCACATCCGCAGAGGGCATGCGTGCCGGGGACCTGCGGCCGGCCGCAGGCTGGGAACGACCGGACTTCACGGTGGCGTTGGGAGCGGCTTTCGCTCGACCCGCAGCATCCTTTGTTCCGGTCTTCTTCTGCGGTTTGGCCGAAGCCTTGGGCGGCGTCATGGCTTGTGCCGCTCCGCGGCGCGCGCCTTGGCCCGGGCCAGGGCCGCTGCGGCGGCGCTGGGCAGGGCGGTGGCCTGCGGCGCAACCGGCACGACTTCGGCATGCACTGCTGGCATGCGCTTGGCGGCTCGCTCTGCCGCTCTCCGTGCCAACCGCAAGGTGCGTGCGCGGAACCGCTCACGGGCCGCCAGTGCGCGGCGGCGCTCGTCCCGCGTCAGCTCGAGGTAGTTCTCCGAGATCTCCAGCCCGTCCGAGCCGATGCGCCGGAGATGCGTGATCAGCTCGTCGCACGCATTCTGGTGAAAGGCCGTCTCGAACAGGATGCCGCCGCAGAAGGGCTTCACGCCGTAGTCCTTGTACAGCGCCGTCACCTTCCTCATCAGCTCGACCGGGCAGATCAGGCCGTTCACCGCGTAGATCTTCGCGTAGTCGATGAACTCGCAGCCATACTCCAGCAGGTCCTCGAGCG
>CBFGOS010000361.1:0-2705 GCA_965650425.1 uncultured Lysobacter sp.
CGACCTTGCCCATGCCGAGGCCGCAGGCCTCGGCAGTCTCATGCAGCGCGGCAGCCACCGCCTCGGCGGTCCACGCCGACAGCGCGGCCAGGCGCGCACGCGCATCACTCAGCGGCGCCTGCGCGGCCGCGGTCAGGTGCTTGGCCACGGCCGCGTCGTCGTATTCGGTCAGCGGCTGGAACCACACCGCCGCGCGCTCGGCCATGTCCTTCAGCGTCTGCACGCGGTCGCGCAGCGCCACCACGATGTCGGCCGGCTTGGGACCATGCGCCAAGTCATACCCTTGCGCCTTGAGGTGCCACTCCAGGTGCTTGGCCACGGCGTCCGGTTCGTCGGCCTTGAGGTACTGCTGGTTCAACCAGCCCAGCTTGGCCGGGTCCAGGCGCGACGCCTTCGAGTTGACGTCCTTCAGGTCGAACAGGCGGGTCATCTCCTCGATGGAGAAGACTTCCTGATCGCCATGCGACCAGCCCAACCGCACCAGGTAGTTGAGCAGCGCATGCGGCAGGTAACCCATGTCGCGGTATTGCATGACGTCAGCAGCACCGGTGCGCTTGGACAGCTTGGCGCCTTCCGGGTCGAGAATCATCGGCAGGTGCGCGAAATGCGGCACCGGCGCACCCAGCGCCTGGTACAGGTTGATCTGCCGCGGGGTGTTGTTGATGTGGTCGTCGCCACGCACGACGTCGGTGATCTGCATGTCCAGATCGTCGACGACGACGGCGAAGTTGTAGGTCGGGTAGCCGTCCGGACGGAAGATCACCAGGTCGTCGAGCTCGCTGTTGGCGATCTCGATGCGGCCCTTCACCTTGTCGTCCCACGCCACCACGCCGTCGAGCGGGTTCTTGAAGCGGATGACGCGGTTGGGGTCATCGCGATACGGTGCGTTCTGCTCGCGGTAGGCGCCGTTGTAACGCGGCTTGTCGCCCTTGGCCATCGCGGCCTCGCGCATCGCATCCAGCTCGTCCTTGGACTCGTAGGCGTAGTAGGCCTTGCCGTCCGCGATCAGCTGTTCGGCGACTTCCTTGTAGCGCTCGACGCGGTGGGTCTGGTAGATCGGGCCTTCGTCGTAGTCCAGGCCCAGCCAATCCATCGCCAGCAGGATGGCGTCGATGGCCTCCTGGGTGCTGCGCTCCCGGTCGGTGTCCTCGATGCGCAGGATGAACTGGCCGCCGCGGCGGCGCGCCTCCAGCCAGCAGTACAGCGCGGTGCGGGCGCCGCCGATGTGCAGGTATCCGGTGGGGCTGGGGGCGAAGCGGGTGCGGCAGGTCATGCGGGGGCGGCTCGGGCGGAAAGCGCCATTTTACCTGTAGTTGAACGCAATCCCTTTGCGCGCCCGGAGGCATCGGCCGGCACCACCCTGCACATGCCCATTGCGCACAGGACGCCGGCGACGCGAGCTTCTACAATCCCCGCATGACAACGCTGTTCATTTCCGACCTTCACCTGGACGCCGAGCGCCCGGCCCTCACCGAGCTGTTCCTCCGCTTCCTGCGCGAGGAGGCGGCGCGCGCCGATGCGCTGTACATCCTCGGCGACCTGTTCGAGGCGTGGGTGGGCGATGACGACCCGTCCGAGGTGGGCGCGGCCGTTGCGTCGGGGACACGCGCCGTCCGTGACGCAGGCGTGCCGGTGTACTTCATGCGCGGCAATCGCGACTTCCTGCTGGGCGCCGATTATGCGCGGCGCGCAGGCATGATGCTGCTGCCGGACCCGGCGGTGGTGATGCTGTACGGCAGGCCGACACTGCTGATGCACGGCGACCTGCTGTGCACCGACGACACCGCCTACCAGGCCTTCCGCGCGCAAACGCGCAGCCCCGACTGGCAGCAGCAGTTCCTGTCGCAGCCCCTGGCCGCGCGCATTGCGTTTGCGCAGCAGGCCCGCGCGGCAAGCAAGGCGCATCAGGCCGGCATGCAGGGCCAGATGGAGACGATCACCGACGTGGCGCCAGCCACCGTAGATGGCACATTGGCACGCTACGGGGTCGACCTCCTGATCCACGGCCATACCCACCGTCCCGCCATCCATCGGCTGGAGGTCGGCGGGCGACCGTGCCGCCGCATCGTGCTGGGCGACTGGTACGACCAGGGTTCGGTGCTGCGGGTGGATGCAAGCGGCGTCGACCTGGCTGCGTTGGCCTGATCCACCAGCGCTCCGGGGAGGCACCGCACTTTGAAGCGACTGTCCGGCGTCGGGCCTACAGGCCGCGCCGCGCACAGCCGGTGACCGTCTCGTCGCCGTACTTGAACGTCGCGGTGAACTCGAATGGTTCACCGGACATCGTGTCTTCGCAAGGGACTGTTTGGATGTCCAAGGTGAAGCCGCTCCCTGCGTCCTGACCGCTGAAGGTCACGCCCTTCGCGTGGGCCCGTCGCTGCGCCTGCAGCAGCTTGCCGGGCTGCAGCTCCGGCGTGGTGTACGTCAGCGAGTTGCCCTCCACCTGCACGGACCAGAACGGCTCGTTACCGCGTGCGGTAAACGTGGCGATGGGCTCGCGGGTGCCCGGTGTCAGCATCGGCCCCGTCTCCCCTTGGGAAACGGGAGCCGGCGCTTGCGGTCCCGCCGCAGTCGCCTCTGGATACGCTTCCGCAGTCTCGGCCTGCGCCCCGTCGCCCGCTGGACCGTTGGAGGGAGCGCGCTGGCAACCGACCGCGAGCAGTCCTGACGCTGCCAACGCAGTGACGGCGACGAACCTCAGCATG
>CBFGOS010000362.1:0-2701 GCA_965650425.1 uncultured Lysobacter sp.
GCGGCGGCGGCGAGATCAGGCCGATGCCAGGCCGCGCGTAGCGCAGCTGCGCGATCATCGCGTTGACCTTGTGCCCGGGCAGCTGGCCGCCTTCGCCCGGCTTGGCGCCCTGCGCCATCTTGATCTGCAGCACCTCGGCGTTGACCAGGTACTCGGGCGTCACGCCGAAGCGGCCCGACGCAATCTGCTTGATCTTGGAGACCTTGTCGGTGCCGTAGCGCACCGGGTCCTCGCCGCCCTCGCCGGAGTTGCTGCGCCCGCCGAGGCGGTTCATTGCGATCGCCAGCGCTTCGTGCGCTTCCGGTGAAAGTGCGCCCAGGCTCATCGCCGCCGTGTCAAAGCGGCGAACAATCGCTTCCACCGGTTCCACTTCTTCGAGTGGGATGGGCGTGGCGGCGGGACGGAGTTGAAGCAAGTCCCGGATGGCGGCGGTCGGGCGTTCGTTGACCGCGGTGGCGTAGTGGTGCCAGTCGGTCCAGTCGCCGGTGTGCACCGCGCGCTGCAGGCGGGTGACCACGTCGGGATTGAACAGGTGGTACTCGCCGCCGGGCACGTAGCGCAGCAGGCCGCCGATCTCCGGCGGCGTGGTCGCATCCCACGCCTGCGAGGCGAGCAGCTCGGCGTCGGCCTGCAGCGCATCGAAACCGGCGCCGCCGATGCGCGCCGCGGTGCCGGCAAAGCACAGGTCCACCACGTCGCGGTCGAGGCCGATGATCTCGAACAGCTGCGCACCGCGGTAACTGCCGATGGTGCTGATGCCCATCTTGGAGATGATCTTGAGCAGGCCCTTCTTGATCGCGCGGCGGTAGCTGCGCCCGATCTCGGTGACTTCGCCGCTGACCGTGTTGAGGATGCCGCGCGTGCCGAGGTCGTGCAGGGTCTGGTAAGCCAGGTACGGATAAACCGCGGTGGCGCCGAAGCCGATCAGGCAGGCGAAGTGGTGCGGGTCGCGCGCAGTGCCGGTCTCGATGATCAGGTTGCTGTCGCAGCGCAGGCCGGTGCGCACCAGGTGCTGGTGCACCGCGCCGGTGGCGAGCAGCGCGTGCACCATCACGCAGCCGCGTTGCGGGCGACGGTCGGTGAGGATCAGCAGCACGTGGCCTTCGCGCACGGCCGCTTCCGCCTCGGCGCAGATGCGGCGCAGCGCGGCTTCCAGCCCTTCCTCGGGTTGGTAATTGAGGTCGAGGTAGTGGTGCGAGCTGTCGTACGGCGCCATCGCCAGCAGCTGCTTGACCTTGCGCTGGGCAAGGATCGGCGAGTTGAGGATGACGTGGTTGACGTTGCCCGGACCGTCGACGAACACATTGCCCTCGCGTCCGATCTGGGTGGACAGCGACATCACGCAGTCCTCGCGCAATGGATCAATCGGCGGGTTGGTCACCTGCGCGAAAGCTTGGCGGAAGCAGTCGTACAGCGGGCGCACCCGCTGGCTGAGCACCGCCATCGGCACGTCGTCGCCCATCGAGCCGGTCGCTTCCTGCTCCAGCTCGGCCATCGGCCGCAGCACCAACTCGCGCTCCTCGCGGGTCAGCTGGAACAGCTTCTGGAAGCCTTCCAGCGTCTCCGCGTCGAACGGATCGGCGGTGAGATTGGGGTCGATCAGTTCGGTCTGCAGGTAGGTCGTGCCCTGCTTGAGCCAGCGCTTGTACGGAGCGCGGGCGCGGTTGATCGCGTCGATGGCGGCGCTGTCGAGCAGCTCGCCGGAGTACAGGTCGGCCGCGATCATCTCGCCCGGACCGAGCTTGCCCTTGGCCTCGATCTCCTCGGCCGGCAGTTCCCACACGCCCGCTTCGGAGGCGATGAGGAAGTGGCGGTCGCGGGTGCGCAGCCAGCGCGCCGGGCGCAGGCCGTTGCGGTCCAGCGTGCACGCGGCGTAGCGCGCATCCAGGGTGACGATGCCGGCAGGGCCATCCCACGGCTCGGTGTTGAGCGCGTAGTACTCATAGAACGCGGCGAGGTCGGCGTCCTTGTACTCCAGCGACTGCGTGGCCGGCGGGATCAGGATGCGCATCGCCTTGAGCAGGTCCATGCCACCGGCCTGCAGCAGCGCGAGCATGTCGTCCAGGCTCTGCGAGTCCGAACCGCTGGTGGTGATCACCGGCTCGAACTCGCGCAGGTCCAGCGCGGGGGTGCGCCACACGTGCGCGCGGGCCTGCGCCCAGGCGCGGTTGCCGGCGATGGTGTTGATCTCGCCGTTGTGCGCCAGCAGACGGAACGGCTGCGCCAGCGGCCAGCGCGGCGTGGTGTTGGTGGAGAAGCGCTGGTGGAACACCACCGCGCTGGTGGACAGGTCGGCGCGCTGCAGGTCGGGGTAGAACTGCGCGAGGCGCTCGGGCAACACCATGCCCTTGTAGCCGATGCTCGCGGCCGACAGGCTGACCACGTAGAAGTCGGCCAGGTCGCGCAACTGCTGCTCGGCGCGGCGGCGCGCGAGGAACAGCGAGCGCTCGAAGCCGACCGCGTCGAAGCCGCCGGTCGGGGTCACATACACCTGTGCGATGCGCGGCATTGACGCGCGCGCCAAGGCACCGCAGGCCGACTGGTCGACCGGCACGTCCCGCCAGCCGGCCACCGCGAGCTTCTCGTCCTGCAAGAGCGCGGCCAGCGTGTCGCGCGCGCGGGCGGCGTCGTCCGCATCGTGCGGCAGGAATACCAATCCCGCGGCGAAATGGCCGCGCACCGCGATCCCGCTTTCCTCGGC
>CBFGOS010000363.1:0-2687 GCA_965650425.1 uncultured Lysobacter sp.
AACCGCGGCGACCGGCCTGCCGTCCGCGTCCAGCACCTGCACCGCACCCAGGTTCAGTGCACGCACCGGGGCCTCGATCTGCTTCAGGTCGCCGACCACCACCCAGGTCAGGGCGTTGGGGTCGATGGCCTTGGCCGCCTCGGCCACCTGCGCCGGGGTCATCGCCGCGATTTCGGCGTTACGGCGGGTGACGTAGTCGTCGGGACGGCCGTAGCGAACGATCCCGCCAATGGTGCCCATCACCGCACCGGCGGTTTCGTACGCACCCGGCAGGCTGCGGCTTTCATTGGCCTGGATCTTGGCGACCTCGACGGCGGTCGGCGGTGCCTTGCCGCTGACGTAGTCGGCCACTTCGCGCTGCACTTCCTTCATCGACTCCACGGTCTTGTCGATCTGCACCGGCGCCACCGCCAGCCACGGACGCGGGCCGAGTGCGTTCACCAGCTGGGTGCGCGCACCGTACGACCAATGCTTGTCCTCACGCAGGTTCATGTTCAGGCGTGCGGTGAACGAGCCGCCGATGACGTCGTTGGCCACCTCCAGCTTCACCGCGCCCGGATCCTTGGACGAAGGCATCAGCTGACCGACGAACAGGTTGGCCTGCACCGCGCCCGGCTGGTCGACCAGGAACACGCGCGGCTGCGCCGGGCGCGCAACGGCAACCGGCGTGGCCGCAGCGGGCGCGGCGCCTTCGCCCTTCCAGTCGCCCAGGTGCTTCTCCAGCAGCGGGACGATGTCCTTGAGCGTGGTGTCGCCCACCACGATCAGGGTGGCGCCTTCCGGACGCACCCAGGCCTTGTGGAAAGCGACCAGGTCATCACGGGTCAGGCTGGCGATGGAGGCTTCGGTGCCGCTGCCGCTGAACGGAATGGCGTAGGCGTGGTCGTTGCCATACAGCAGCGGCGGCAGCACGCGCAGCGCGGCCGAGGTCGGGCGCGCCTTCTCCTGCTTGATGCCGGCGATCCAGCTGGCCTTGATGCGGTCCACCTCGGCCTGGTCGAAGCGCGGGGCGCGCAGCATGTCGGCGAACAGGTCCAGCGACGGGTCCAGGTTCTCCTTCAGCGCGGACAGGTAGGCGCTGCTGCCGTCCAGCGCGGCGCTGGCGCCGAGGTTGGCGCCCAGCGCTTCGGCGCGGTTGGCGAAGGCCAGCGTGCCCAACTCGCCCGCGCCTTCATCCAGCATCCCCATGGCAAAGCTCGACGTGCCCAGCTTGGCGCCGTGGTCGGCGGTGTAGCCACCGTTGAACTGGTAGCTCATCTGCACCACGGGGATGTCGTGACGCTCGGCCAGGATCACCTGCGTGCCATTGGACAGCGTGGCGCGCTGCAGTGCCGGGAAGTTGAGCTGCGGGAACTGCGTGGGCATCGGCACGCCGGCCTTGCGGTCGACGGTGCTGGCGGTGGTCTTGTACTTCTGGTCCACGGCCGGCAGCTGGAACGGCGCCGGCGTGCCCGCCGGGTCTTCCGGCAACGGGGTGCGCTCACCCTTCTGCACGACCAGGGTGTGGTCGCCCTTGCCCAGCCACTTGGCGCCCACGGCCTTGAGGTCGGCGGCAGTCGCGGACTCGATGGTCTTCAGCGAGTCGCGGAAGCAGCCGGGGTTGCCGGTGTAGATCGCGCATTCGGCCAAGGCATCGGCCTTGCCGCCGAAGCCGCCGATGCGTTCGATGCCGCGGATGAAGCTGGCGCGGGTGGCGACCTTGGCCTGTTCCAGTTCGGCGGCGGTCGGCCCTTCGGCGATCAGCTTGCGCAGCTCTTCCTCGATGATGGCCTCGACCTTGGCCGGGTCCACGCCATCCTTGATGGTGGCGCTGATCATGAAGTTGGAGCCCAGCTGCGAGGCGTACGCGCCGGCCTCGATGTTGTCGACCAGCTTGTCGCCGTGCAGCAGGCGGGTGTCGAGGCGCGAGCTCTTGCTGCCGCCCAGCACGAAGCCCAGCAGCTGCAACTGGTCGATGTCAGTGGTGCCGACCTGGGCCACGTTCCAGGCGCGGTACACGCGCACCGCCGGCACCTTGTCCTGCATCACTTCGCGGGTGGACTGGTCGCGCACGGCCACGTCGACCTTGGGCTGGGCCATGGTCGGCGACGCCGGGATATGACCGAAGTACTTGGCCACCTTCTCCTTGGCGGTCTTCACGTCGATGTCGCCGGCCAGCACCAGCACCGCGTTGTTCGGGCCGTACCAGGTGCGGAACCACTGCTTCACGTCATCCAGCGACGCGGCGTTGAGGTCGTTCATCGAGCCGATGACGGTGTGCCCGTACGGGTGGCTCTTCGGGTACAGCGCCTGGCCGAGCTTGGTCCACACCTGGCCATAGGGCTGGTTCTCGCCCTGGCGCTTCTCGTTCTGCACCACGCCGCGCTGCTCGTCCAGGGTCTTCTGGTCGATCGCGCCGAGCAGGTGGCCCATGCGGTCGGACTCCATCCAGAGCGCGGTGTCGAGCGCGGTGGTCGGCACGTTCTGGAAGTAGTTGGTGCGGTCCTGATTGGTGGTGCCGTTCATGTCGGTGGCACCGATCAGCTCGAACGGCTCGAAGTATTCGCCCGGGTGGTTTTCCGAGCCGTTGAACATCAGGTGCTCGAACAGGTGGGCGAAGCCGCTGCGGCCGCTGGGCTCGTCCTTGCTGCCCACGTGGTACCAGAGGTTGACCGCGACGATCGGCGCCTTGCGGTCGGTGTGCACGA
>CBFGOS010000364.1:0-2685 GCA_965650425.1 uncultured Lysobacter sp.
AGGCACGCGTCCATTCGGGCGAGGTCAGCGTGCGTCGCGGCGTGGCGCCATGAGTAGGCATGTATGAGCGTGTGGCTGTGCGACCTGGGCAATACGCGGCTCAAGATTGCCGAGTTGCAGGCTGACGGCCAGCTTGGGCCAGTCCACGCCGTGTCGCATGCCGCCGCGGATTTCGAGGTGCAACTGGAACAGGTGTTGCCAGCGCGATTTGACGTGGCGCACCTGGCCAGCGTTACGCCGCCGGCGTTGACCGTGCGCGTGCTGCAGGTGCTGGCACGCCACTGCACGCGCATTTCACTGGCGCGCACGCAACGCGCGCTGGCCGGCGTGCGCATCGCCTATGCCGAGCCCAGGCGGTTGGGCGTGGATCGCTTCCTCGGTTTGCTGGCCACGCACGCCGAAGGCGAGGGCGCGGCGCTGTTGGTGGGCGTGGGCACGGCCATCACGGTTGACCTGCTCGATGCGACCGGCGTGCACCGCGGCGGCCGCATCGCGCCTTCACCCACGCTGATGCGCGAAGCGCTGCATGCGCGAGCGCCGCATCTGCCCGCGCAGGGTGGCCACTACACTCCGTTTGCCCGCGACACCGATGATGCGCTGGCGTCCGGATGCGACGGTGCGGCCATCGCCCTGGTGGAGCAGAGCCTGCACGAAGCGACGGCGCTATTGGGGGCGCCGCCACGGGTGCGGGTGCACGGCGGCGGCGCGGTGGGGCTGTTGCCGCACTGGCCACGAGCGCAACCCGCCCCCGACCTGGTCTTGCGCGGACTGGCCGTCTGGGCGCGGAGCGAGACGCCCGTCGACGCCTGACGCCCCACCGATGCATACAATCGCCGCATGTTCATTCGCGCCCTCATCGTCCTCCTGCTGGTGCTGAACCTGGGTGTTGCGGCGTGGTGGCAGTGGTCCACGCCCGCGCCCACGGCGCCGGTCGTGGACATGCCGTCCAACGTCGCGCGCCTGCAACTGGTGCGGGAGCGCGAGGCCGGCACCGGCGCGCCTGTGTCCGCCCGGCCCGCCGCCGACAGGGACGGGGGCGCGACGATGACCCCGTCGACCGCGGATGCCGTGGCAAGCACGGCGCCTGCGTCCGGCACCCCCGACGAAGGCGTGTCCCGCTGCTACAGCCTGGGGCCGTTCACTGGCGAAGAGGCTCTGGTGGCCGCCCAGGCCACCCTCAAGCCGCTGGCCGAAGCCGTTGCGGTGCGTCGCCTGCCCCCGCGGGGCGGGCGTGGCTGGCGGGTGCACCTGCCGGCCCTGCCCAACGCGGAGGAGGCCGAAGCGGTGGCCGGGCGCATCGCCTCCGCCGGCTTCCGCGACTACTTCATCGTGCGTGATGGGCCCGAGGCCAACTCCGTGGCGCTGGGCCGGTTCGCCTCCGAGTCCGCGGCACGCCGCCACGCCGACGCCTTGAACGCGGCCGGTTTCGCCGCCCGCGCGGAGCCAATGGGCGGCGCCACGGGCACCGCGTGGCTCGATGTGCGTGTCGCCGCCGGGTTCGACGTGGCCGCTGCGCGGGTGCAGGCCGGCGCCGCCGAGCAGCGTCCGCTGGATTGCGCCGCGCTGCGCTGAGGCGTTGGATCGCGGCTCGGGTAAACTGTACGGCCAGATGCCGGCATAGCTCAGTTGGTAGAGCAACCGCCTTGTAAGCGGTAGGTCGTCCGTTCAAATCGGACTGTCGGCACCAATGAATGGAAGCCCCCGCAAGGACTGGAGCCGTACCCGCATGAGCCGCCGTTACCCGCCCGTGTCCCTGATCGGCGCGCCGACCGATGTCGGTGCTGGCCACCGTGGAGCCCGCTTGGGGCCGGAGGCGCTGCGCATCGCCGGCCTCGGTGAAGCCCTCGTGGCGCGCGGCGTGGACGTGGTAGACCGCGGCAATCTCGATGGCCCGCGCAACCCGTGGGAGAAGCCGGTCGAGGGCTACCGCCACCTGCCGGAAGTGGTGGAGTGGAACCGCCTGGTGATGGAGGCCGTGCTTGCCGAGCTGCGGCAGGACCGCCTGCCGATCATGCTCGGCGGCGACCATTGCCTGGGCCTGGGCTCGATCACCGCCGTCGCGCGCCATTGCCGCGAGACCGGCAAGCAGCTGCGCGTGCTGTGGCTGGACGCCCACGCCGACTTCAACACCAGCCAGGTCACGCCCTCGGGCAACATCCACGGGATGCCGGTGGCCTGCCTGTGCGGCATGGGCCCGCGCGAGCTCACCCATCTGGGCGGCGACGCCCCGGCCATCACGCCCGACGTGGTGCGCCAGATCGGCATCCGCTCGGTGGACGAAGGCGAGAAGCGCCTGGTCAAGGAATACGGCCTCGACGTCTACGACATGCGCTACATCGACGAAGTCGGCATGAAGCGGGCGATGGAGGAAGCGCTGGAAGGCGTGGACGAGAACACCCACCTGCACGTCAGCTTCGACGTCGACTTCCTCGACCCGAGCATCGCGCCGGGCGTGGGCACGACCGTGCCCGGCGGTCCCAACTACCGCGAGGCGCAGCTGGTGATGGAGATGATCGCCGACACCGGGCGCATGGCCTCGCTGGACATCGTCGAGCTCAACCCGATCATCGACAAGCGCAACCGCACCGGCAAGCTGGCGGTGGACCTGGTCGAGAGCCTGTTCGGCAAGTCGACGCTGATGCGCGACTGAGCGCAACCACCCGTCTCACGGCCTGCAACACGGTC
>CBFGOS010000365.1:0-2684 GCA_965650425.1 uncultured Lysobacter sp.
AAGCCGAGCGTCGAACCCAGTGCGGCCCAGAGGGCGGCGCGGCGGTCGGCGAGGAGCAGGCCGGCGAACAGGCAGAGGCCGGCCAGCGGGTGATCGAGGAACACCACTTGGCCCAGGCCCCGCGCCAGGGCTCCGAGGCCGTTCGGCCAGTCGAGGGGGAGCGGCGCGGCCGGAAGCGTTTCGCGCGGCGCCAGTTCCAACGGCCCGGCCAGTGCGAGCAGCAGCCAGCCGAGCAGGACGAAGGGCAAGGTGAAGGCCGGCAGCCACTGCCGTTCCCGCATGGCGCGCAGCAGGTAATGTACCGCGAGGCTCGACAGCCCGGCGGCGCAGACGATCAGCAGCGGCAGTAAGGGGCTCCAGGCGAAGCTCAGGCTGGTCAGCAGGCCGAGCAGGATGCCGTTGTAACCGTACAGGCCGGCGTCGATGTCGTCCCGGTCATAACCGCGCCGCCAGGCCACCAGGGTCCCCGCCAATCCCCCGAGCAAGGCGCCGCCGAGCAGATCCGGCGCCCATAGGGCGATGGCCAGCACGCAGAGCAGGCCGCAGCCGGGATGGGCCTGGAGGAAGATCTGTGCGAAGCCGTTGAGCAGGGGCTTGGAGAGTGGGGGGAGGTGGGTGAGGGGGGACGTGAGCGGCGGCATCGGTGGTGTGGGCGAGGTGGGTGGAATGGGGGGTGTATTCGTCCGGTTGGGCATTGGGCGAATGAGTTCGTCCCTACGGGTACCCGGATTGGCGTTTCCGTGTGGGAGCGAATTCATTCGCGAATACCGGCGTGACAGTTATCGCAAATGAATTCGCTCCCACAGATTTTCCGCTCACCCCTCACCCTACCCCTGAACCACCCGCTCGATCCGCAGGTTGTTGGTGGTCCCCGGCTGGCCGAAGGGGACGCCGGCGGTGATGACCACGGTGTCGCCCGGTTGCGCCATGTGCTCGGACTTGGCCAGTTCCAGGGCGTTGCGGCAGACCTCGTCCATTTCGTTCAGCCGCGGGTTGACCACCGAGTGCACGCCCCAGGCCACGGTCAGGCGGCGGGCGGTGCGCAGGTAGGGGGTCAGGCTGAGGATCGGTGCGCTCGGGCGTTCGCGCGAGGCGCGCAGGCTGGAGCTGCCGGACTCGGTGTAGTTGACCAGCACCGCCACCGGCAGGATGCCGCTGATCCGGCGAATGGCGCAGCTGATGGCGTCCGATACCGTGGCTTCGGCCTGCGGGCGGTTGGCGTCGAGCTGGGCCTGGAAGTCCGGGCCGCTTTCCACTTGGCGGATGATCTTGCTCATCATGCTCACGGCTTCCAGCGGGTAGTCGCCGGAGGCGGTCTCGGCGGAGAGCATCACCGCGTCGGCGCCTTCCGCCACGGCGTTGGCCACATCGGTGACTTCGGCGCGGGTCGGTGCCGGGGAGAAGCGCATGGACTCCAGCATCTGGGTCGCGACCACCACCGGGCGGCCGAGCTGGCGGCAGGTGCGCACGATCTGCTTCTGGATACGCGGCACGTTCTCCGCCGGCACTTCCACGCCCAGGTCGCCGCGCGCGACCATGATGGCGTCGGCCAGGCGGGCGATGTCCTCGATTTGCTGCACCGCTGAGGGCTTCTCGATCTTGGCCATGATGAAGGCGCGCTCGCCGATCAGTTCGCGGGCTTCGAGGATGTCCTGCGCACGCTGGACGAACGACAGCGCCACCCAGTCCACGCCCAGCTCCAGGCCGAAGGCGAGGTCGCGGCGGTCCTTCTCGGTGAGCGGGCTGAGGTCGAGCACCGCTTCCGGCACGTTGACGCCCTTGCGGTCGGATAGCTCGCCACCCACCACCACTTCGGTGTCGATGGCGTCGGCGTGTTTGGCGACGACCCGCAGACGCAGGCGGCCGTCGTCCAGCAGCAGGCTCATGCCCGGTTGCAGGGCGGCGATGATTTCCGGGTGCGGCAGGTTGACCCGCCGGCTATCGCCCGGCGTGCCGTCGAGGTCGAGGCGGAGGCTTTGGCCGCGTATCAACTGTATCTTGCCTTCGGCGAAGCGGCCGACGCGCAGCTTCGGGCCCTGCAGGTCCATGAGGATGCCGATGGGGTGGCCGAGCTGGCGCTCCACTTCGCGTACCCACTGGTAGCGCTGGGCGTGGTCGGCGTGTTCGCCGTGGCTGAAGTTGAGGCGGAACAGGTTGACCCCGGCCTCCACCAGTTGACGGATGTCGTCGATGCCGTGGATGGCGGGCCCCAGCGTGGCGAGGATCTTTACTTTCTTATCGGGTGTCATTTGGCAGGTTTCTCGATCAGGATCGCGCGGAAATCGTTGACGTTGGTGCGGGTCGGGCCGGTGACGATCAGGCTGTCCAGGGCGGCGAAGTAGCCGTAGCCGTCGTTGTTTTCCAGTTCGTCGCGGGCGTTGAGGCCGAGCTGTGCGGCGCGGGCGTAGCTGTCCGGGGTCATCAGCGCGCCGGCGTTGTCTTCCGAGCCGTCGATGCCGTCGGTATCGCCAGCCAGGGCGTAGACGCCGGGCAGGCCCTTGAGGCTCTCGGTGAGGCTGAGGAGGAACTCCGCGTTGCGCCCGCCACGGCCGTTGCCGCGCACGGTGACGGTGGTCTCGCCGCCGGAAAGGATCACGCAGGGCGGCTGGATCGGCTGGCCGTACTGGACGATCTGCCGGGCGATGCCGGCATGCACCTTGGCCACCTCGCGGGATTCGCCTTCC
>CBFGOS010000366.1:0-2675 GCA_965650425.1 uncultured Lysobacter sp.
TCCCCTCTCTCTTCCTTCCCCGCGCAGGCTCGCACCGAGCACCGCCAGGGCCTGCAGCTGGATCGTCTGGCCTTCCGCATCGCCGGTGGCGATTGCGTTGCGCAGTACACGTGCATTGGCGGCGATCGAAGCCAGTTCGGCCAACGCCTGCGGCGTGTTGAGGTCATCGTCCAGTGCCACCTCGATGGCGTCGGGGATGGCGATGTCCAAGGCTTCGCCCGGCGGTACCAGCGCATCGATGTCGCGCAGCGTGCCGTACAGGCGGTCCAGCGTGCGGATGCTCTGCTCGATCAGGCCATCCGACCAGTCCAGCGGCTGGCGGTAATGGGCCGAGAGCAGGGCGTAGCGCAGCGCCTCGGGCGGGTGCGCGCGAACCAGGTCGTGGATCTTCTCGATGTTGCCCAGCGACTTGCTCATCTTGGCGCCGCCGAAGTTGAGCATGCCGTTGTGCAGCCACCAGCGAGCAAAAGGCTTGCCGCCGTGGGCGCATTCGCTCTGCGCGATTTCGTTCTCGTGGTGCGGGAACTGCAGGTCGACACCGCCGGCGTGGATGTCGATGGTTTCGCCCAAGTGTGCGGCCGCCATGGCCGAGCATTCGATATGCCAGCCGGGGCGCCCGCGGCCCCACGGCGAGTCCCAGCCGGGGAGGTCATCGGTGGAGGGCTTCCACAACACGAAATCGCCCGGGTCGCGCTTGTACGGTGCGACTTCGATGCGGGCACCCGCCAGCATGTCCTCGGTGTCCCGGCGGGACAGCTTGCCGTACCCGTCGAAGCTGCCGACCGCGAACAGCACGTGGCCCTCGGCGGCGTAGGCGTGGCCTTCGGCGATCAGGCGCTCGATCATGGCGATGATCTGCGGGATGTGGCGCGTGGCTTCCGGTTCGATATCCGGCGGCTGCACGCCCAGTGCGGCCATGTCCTCGCGGTAGGCGGCGGCGAAGCGGTCGGTGATGGCAGAGATCGGCACGCCCTGCTCGCGGGCGGCCGTGTTGATCTTGTCGTCCACGTCCGTGATGTTGCGGGCGTAGGCGAGGTTGCCGTATCGGCGACGCAGCACGTTGGCCAGTACGCCGAACACCACCGGGCCCCGGCCGTTGCCGATATGCACGTAGTTGTAGACGGTCGGACCGCAGACATACATGGTCACGCGGGCCGGATCGGCGGGGACGAAGGGTTCGACCCGGCGGGTCAGGCTGTTGTAGAGGTGCAGGCTCATGGGGGCTACGGCAGTGGACAGGTCATTGTAGCGGGGAGCCGCGGGAAGCGTCGGGCGGGGAGGGGCGTGGGCGCGGCCTTCCACGGCATTGCCTTCGCAACGGGGTGACAGCAGGGGTTCAGCCCGCAGGGGGGCTCACCGACTACACTTCCACGCCATGCCCATGCCCCTCGTCTACCACGCAACCCGCTCGGCCGCGCTTTTCGTGCTGCTGGGGCTGTGCGCCGGGGTGGCGCAGGCGCAGGACGCCACCGTCCTGCAGACCGAGAACGTGCGATACGACTACGCGCAGGTACTGCGGGTCACGCCGGTCTATCAGACGCTGAAGGCCACCCGCGTGGAGCAGCGCTGTGAGCAGGGCGGCAAGGCCGACAGCCGCATCGGCCGGGTGGTCGGCGCGGTGAAGGGTGCGCTGAGCCGCGACGAGGCGGACGCCCAGGGCGATTGCCGATCGGTTCCGGTGGAGCGGGAGTTCCGCCGCCCCATCGCCTACGACGTGGACTACGTATACAAGGGCTCCCGGTACCGCTCCCGCCTGCCTGAAGATCCGGGCAACCGCCTGCGCATCCGCATTGGCATCACCCCGGCGGTGCCGGGCGTCCGGACCCGCTGACCGAGCCGGGCCTTCACCCTTCGGACTATTGCCCCCGCCGCCGGTACGTGCGAGCATTCGCCCCCTCATGAACCCCTTCTACGCCGACGCCGACGTGCTGACCTCCGCTTGGATGGCGGCAGGCATGACCTCGCGCGCGCGCCGACCGTTGCCTCCCAATTTGGCTGGGTAACGGCGCACGCCGTTCGTGAACGCAACACGACACACGAAAGCCCAGCCTTAGCGCTGGGCTTTTTCGTTTTCAGTTTCCGTCGCAACCGTCCCCACCGTCGTACTTCCACCTGGAACCTCCCATGACGACTCCCCCCCTCAAGCACTTCCTGAACACCCAGGACTGGTCGCGCACCGAGCTCGACGCCCTCCTGACCCAGGCGGCGCTGTTCAAGAAGCACAAGCTGGGCGACGCGCTGAAGGGCAAGTCGATCGCGCTGGTGTTCTTCAATCCATCGATGCGTACCCGCACGAGCTTCGAGCTGGGCGCGTTCCAGCTGGGCGGCCACGCGGTGGTGCTGCAGCCGGGCAAGGACGCGTGGCCGATCGAGTTCAACCTCGGCACGGTGATGGACGGCGACACCGAAGAGCACATCGCGGAGGTCGCGCGCGTGCTGGGTCGCTACGTGGACCTGATCGGCGTGCGCGCATTCCCGAAGTTCGTGGATTGGGCGTACGACCGCGAGGACATCGTGCTGAAGTCGTTCGCCAAATACTCGCCGGTGCCGGTGATCAACATGGAGACGATCACCCACCCGTGCCAGGAGCTGGCGCACGCGCTCGCGCTGCAGGAGCACTTCGGCACCACCGACCTGCGCGGCAAGAAGTACGTGCTGACCTGGACCTACCACCC
>CBFGOS010000367.1:0-2671 GCA_965650425.1 uncultured Lysobacter sp.
CACCCCACCTCCAAAAGGAGACATCGAATGAAGCACGCCCTCGCAACCGTCATTGTCACCGGCCTGCTGGCCGCCTGTGCCAGCACCGCGCCGCAGGGCACCGCTCGCCAGCCCGCGCCGGCCATGGCGACCAGCTCGACCGTCTCCCGCGCCAGCGTCGCGCTCGCGCCAGCGTCGGGCAGCCTCGTCAGCGGCAAACTGAGCCTGATGGCGATGGGCAGCGGCGTGCACATCACCGGTGAGGTGGGCGGGCTCGCACCCGGCAGCACGCACGCCATCCACATCCATGAAAAGGGCGACTGCAGCGCCGCCGACGCCACCAGCGCCGGTGGACATTTCAACCCGGCGGCCAAGCCGCACGGCCGCGTGGGCCACGGCGACCACCACGGCGGCGACATGGACAACATCACCGCCAACGGCGAAGGCGTGGCCACGGTCAACGTGCATGCCGCAGGCGTGGTGATGGGCGGAGGCGCGGCCAACGACGTGATCGGCCGCGGGGTGATCGTGCATGCCGCGGCGGACGACTACGCGACCCAGCCGACCGGCAACGCTGGCGCGCGCGTGGCGTGTGGGGTGATCAAGGTTTCGCCCTGATTCTCTTGCGGTGAGGGCGGCGCGGAGGCGAGGGCGACGCAAGTCGCGGCCCGTTTCCGCTTGGTTGCGCCGCCCTCGCCTCCACGCCTGGCAGGTGGCGTGTGATCATGGTGAAACCTTGGAGGAGTGGCGGATGAAATTGCGGATTCGCGACGCGCACGCGGCCGACGTCGAACTGCTCGCGCAATGGGCGCAGGCGATGGCGTGGGAGACCGAGCACAAGAGGCTTGATCCGCACACGGTCCACGCCGGAGTGGCCGCGGGCCTCGCCGACCCGGCGAAGGCGCGCTATTTCATCGCGATGCACGAAGCAGCCGTCGCCGGCCACGAGACCATCGCCGAACCGGTCGGCACGCTCATGCTCACCCGTGAATGGAGCGACTGGCGCAACGGCGACTGGTGGTGGATCCAGAGCGTGTACGTGCCCGAAGCGCACCGCCGCCAGGGCGTGTTCGCCGCGCTGTACCGCCACGTCGAACAACTCGCCCGCGATACCGACGGCGTCGTCGGCCTGCGCCTGTACGTGGAGCGCGACAACGCCACCGCCCACCGCACCTACGAAGCGCTGGGCATGAAGGACGCCGGCTACAACCTCCTCGAAGCCGAGTTCTGACGCGCGCGAAGCGCAATCCCCTCAGCCTTTCCAGCGGGAGTTTCATGCCCCCGCAACAAAGCGGATAACGGGCCGCGACTTGCGGGGGCATGAAACTCCCGCACCCAGAACCCCTCAGAGCAGCGCTTCGCGCCCCTTACTGGCATCGCCACAGTGGACGAAGTTGACCGTGACCCCATGCGCGGCCAGCACCGCGGCGATCTGCCGCTGCCGCGCCTCAAAATGCCGGTGCTGGCGGTACTGGCGTTCGCGCCCTTCCTCGGTATCGTTCGGCATATCCGCGGCATAGCGCGCGTGCCACGCCGCCGGCGTGAACATCGCGATGCGTGCCTCGCCCTGTGCGTAGCGCACCAGCGGCTCCGGCGCCGCGTCCAGCCACGCCTCGCCATCGGGTTCCAGCAGCGCCGTTTCCAGTAGCGGCCACAGCGGTGCCAAGCCCGCGTGCTCGTACTGCATCGCCATCATCGCGGCCAGGTCGTGCACGGTCAGGTAGCGCGCATGCTCCACCGCAAGGCCAAACGCTTCCTGCGCGGCCAGTGCGGTGTCGGCACCGGCCATGCCGCGCTCGAGCAACTCGCGCTCGAAGGTGTCGCCCACGCGCGCGACCACGTCGGTCGCACCGGACAGCACGAACGGCACCAGCCGCAGCGGCCCGCCGATGAAGTCCGCCGACGGCGACAGCGCACCGGGCAACTGCTCCTCGTGCGCACCGAAGGCGATGATGCGGCCCGCGTCCAGCGGCGCCGCCGGGTCGCGGGGCGCGCGTGCGGCCAGCTCGTCCAACTCGCGGTGCAGCGGCCAACCGGGCCGCAACAGTTCGATCGGGTCGAAGTGCGCGCCCACGGTCACCAGGTCCAGCGACGCCGCCTCGGGCGCGAACTTGGCCAGATCGCGGGCCACCAGCGCGGCCAGCGCGCCGACCTCGACCCGGGCCAGCCGGTCGCGGGCCACCGGGGCGTCGCCGCGCAGCTCCAGCGCGAGCGCGCCCAGCACGTGCAGGGCCGGGGCGGGAGACGGGGCAGGCTGCGAGGCAACGGACATGGGCTTCCTGGGGGACAATACGGGGGCGTTTGGAAAGGCGCCAAGGCGGCGCTACACTGCGGTCATTATGCCCGTCCGGCCTGACCGCCCCATGGCAGTCACGTCGGCAGCGCCCGTTCCGATGGCCTCCGGCCGCGGCCTTCCGCCCGTCCCCACGGCCGCGGATGGCGCCGACGAAGGCTCCGGTGCGTGCCCGCGGCGGGCCAGCTTCGCCACCGCCCCATCAGCCTGAGGTATTGCCCGATGCGTCCAGTCCGTCCCGTCGCCGTGTTGGGTGGCGTCCGCATTCCGTTCTGCCGCCAGAACACCGCCTACGCGGACGTCGGCAACCTCGGCATGTCGGTGCGCACGCTCGGCGCCCTGGTCGAGAAGTTCGGCCTGCATGGCCAGCAACTGGGCGAAGTGGCGATGGGCGCGGTG
>CBFGOS010000368.1:0-2666 GCA_965650425.1 uncultured Lysobacter sp.
GCTGGACCTGTGTGGTGGGCGATACCAGGTTCGCGCCCGCGCCAGCCACGGGCACCGTGGTGGATGGGTTCGACCTGGGACCCGCCGGCGGCGCGCCCGCCGAGACCCAGGCAGCGGCCAAGCCCGAGGCCAAGACGGCACCGGCACCGGCGCCACTTGATCTCGACAAACTGTCGCTTGCGCCGCGCGCCATCGACAACCGCATCGCCTACCAGATCGTGTCGATGCTGCGCGATGTGGTCCTGCGCGGCACCGGCACCCCCGCCAAGGCACTGGGGCGCGAGGACGTGGGCGGCAAGACCGGCTCCACCAACGACCACCGCGACGCCTGGTTCTCGGGCTTCGGCGGCCCGCTGGTGACCACCGTGTGGGTCGGCCGGGACAACTTCCAGTCGCTGGGCTACCGCGAATACGGCGGCAAGGCGGCGCTGCCGATCTGGATCGACTACATGCGCGTGGCCCTGAAGGATCAGCCGATCCGCGCCAACGACCCGCCCGATGGCATGGTCCAGGTGTCGGTCGGCCCCGGAGGCCGCCTGATCCCCGCCGCCGGCGGCGGCATCGTCGAGTGGGTCAAGGCCGAAGACCTGGAGCGCATGGAGACCTATGTCGACTACGGTCCGGAAGAGACGGAAACGCCCACGGAAGAGTCATTCGACATCTTCTGACGTGTGGTAGGGTCATACGGCCGGCCCCCGTGGCCGGCCGCGGCGGTTCCCGCCCGCGTCGTGCAGCCGCGGAGGTTCCTGTGCGCCACGCCCGACAGCACGCCCAACTGCACATGCAGACCCGCACCCGGGAACGCCGGCATCGGCTGGCCCATGAAGCCGCCCGCCTCATGGCGGAAGGCGGCATCCGCGATTTCCATCAGGCCAAGCTCAAGGCAGCGGACCGGCTTGGCATCCACGACGACGCCTCCCTGCCCCGCAACAGCGAGATCGAGGAGGCGCTCCGTGAGTACCAGCGCCTGTTCCAGCCCGGCAATCGGGAAGCGATCCGCCAGCGACGGGAGGCCGCGCTGAGGGCGCTGGCGTTCTTCGACGGCTTCGATCCACGCCTGGTCGGCCCGGTGCTCGACGGCACGGCCGACAGCCGCAGCGCGGTCGCCCTGCACCTGCACGATGATGACCCGGACGCGGTGCCCCGGTTCCTGGACCAGCACGGGATTCCCGCCGAAACGCGGAGCCGCCACCTGCGCTTGGACCGCGAGCGCGAAGGCGATTTCCCGGTCTGGGTGTTCAGCGCCGAGGACCTGGCGTTCGACGTGACGGTGCTGCCGCGCGCCGTGCTCCGTCAGGCGCCATTGTCCAGCGTCGACGAGAAGCCGATGCGCCGCGCGTCGGCCACGCAACTGCAGCAGCTGCTCGTGGAAGAGGAGATCAGCGGCTTCGAGCAGGGGCGCGACTGACCCCGCACCCCGCACCCCGGGCCTCGCGTGGACACGCGGGGGTGCGCATTCACGTCTCGCCCGTCGGTCAACCCGGGCTCATCCCAGACTCGGCCTGCGGCGCCGGTGCCTCGCGTAACCGAACACGTTGAGTTCAATCACCACGAAGGCCAACAGCCACAGCAGCGCATCCCAAGCGTCCAGCCAGGCATGCATGGGTTCGGGATCCGCGGCCCCCTGGATCGCCCACGTGAGCAGGAAGCCGATCAGGGCCAGGTAAAGCATGGCTGCACACCTGCGGCGCCAGCGGTGCAACTGCACCGCGCCGACCGGCAGCCGGACCTCCAACTCCAGCAACGCCACCACGCCGAGCCACACCATCTCGTTGGCGAAGTCCAGCCACTCGCCTTCCAGCGCGTAACCGATGCAAGCCCCCAGCACCGCCAGCGCGGCCACCGCGCGAACGCCGTGCAGCGCGGGACGCCAACGTTGCGGCAGTGACCAGCCGCCCGTTTCCCACTCGAACAACATCAGCAACACCAGCCAGGCGGCGGTGTCGATGAACTCGGTCAGGCGCCCGAACAGCGCGTACAGCACCACGTCGCCGGCCAGCAACGTGTACATCAGCCACTTGAAAACGACGAAGCCGCGGCGAGGCCGCGGCTCCATCGTTGCGTCGGCGCGTGCGCCGGCCAGCGGTTGCTCCATGCGGATCAGCGCTGGTCGATGCCCACGTAGTTGCGCACGTCCGAGCCGGTGTAGATCTGGCGCGGGCGGCCGATGCGGGCTTCCGGATCGGTCTGCTGCTCGAGCCAGTGGCTGACCCAGCCGGCGGTGCGGGCGATGGCAAACATGACCGTGAACATCTCGGTCGGAATGCCCAGCGCCTTGTAGATGATGCCGGAATAGAAGTCGACGTTCGGGTAGAGCTTGCGCTGCACGAAGTACTCGTCCTTCAGCGCGGCCTCCTCGAGCTTCAGCGCGACCTCGAGCAGCGGGTCGTTGATGCCCAGCTCGCCCAGCACCTTGTGGGTCATCTCGCGGATGATCTTGGCGCGCGGGTCGAAGTTCTTGTAGACGCGGTGGCCGAACCCCATCAGGCGGAAGCCCGACTCCTTGTCCTTGGCCTTGGCGACCGCCGAACCGACGTTCTCCGGACGGCCGATCTCTTCCAGCATCTTGAGCACGGCTTCGTTGGCACCGCCGTGGGCAGGTCCCCACAGGGCGGCGACGCCGGCGGCGACGCTGACGTACGGGTTGGCACCGGTCGAACCGACCA
>CBFGOS010000369.1:0-2646 GCA_965650425.1 uncultured Lysobacter sp.
TGGCGGCGGGAGAAATACACCACCAACCCCAGCAGCAACAACTGGCCGAGGACCGCGCCAAATGCCAGCGAGCGGGCGCGGAGTCGACTCCTGTCGGCGACCTGCTGGCGTTTGACCAGCAGCTCATCCTCGGCATGGATGATGGCGTTGCCCAGATCGCGAATGGGGTAGCGCGCCGACAGGTCTCGCAGATCTTCCGTCGAGGCCTGGCCGGGGGGCACGCTGATGATCTTACTGATCAGTTGCTCGCGCATGGCAGCCGCCGCCATCAGCTGGCCGATGCGGCGCTGCTGGTCAGGGTTGTCGCGGGTCAACTCAGCTGCGGCCCGCATGTCCTGCGGCAGTTCCCGCTGGCTGTCGGCCAGGCGGGAGCGGACCAGCGGGGTGTCATACCCCACGCCATAGGCCACCGCCGCGGACTCGCGGTTGCGCAGGTTGTACATCAACCCTTGGACGACGGCCGAGACTTGGTGAGTCCGGTTGACCCAGGCGGCATCCGCTGCGACATCCTTTTCAGCGGAGCGCAGCAAAAGATAAGGCCCGACGACGATGAGCAGCACCGTGGCCAGAAGGACAGGCAATGGCCAGATGGGCGCGGCGTCGAGACGTTGCGTTTCGGGCATGGGGCGAGTGTGAACAGAGCAGGGGGCGAGAATAACCCGGCCACGACCGATTGCATGTCAACGGGCCCGAACCGCAGAGCGTTGACATACGCGCCGGTATGGGGGAGGGGTGGTGGGTTGCGACTGATGTCGGTCAAGCCCCTGCCACCGCCCTGGGCTAGAATTCGGACTCTAATTACCTGAATACGCGGGTCGGCAGGGGCCACCCGCACGGAGCGGACATGAGCCAGACCCCCCCCACCGACCTCGCCCGCGACCTTGACCCGATCGAAACCCATGAATGGGTGGAGTCGGTCCAGGCCGTCATCGCCCGTGACGGCGCCGAACGCGCCCACCACCTGCTGGAAAGCGTGGTCGAAGTCACCCGCCGTGCCGGGGCCCACCTGCCGTTCGCGCCCACCACCGAATACATCAACACCATCCCGCCGCACTTGGAAGCCAAGAGCCCCGGTGACCACGCGATGGAGCAGCGCATCCGCTCGATCATTCGCTGGAACGCGATGGCCATGGTGGTGCGCGCCAACCGCAAGCCCGGCGACCTGGGCGGCCACATCGCCAGCTTCGCCTCGGCGGCCACGTTGTATGACGTGGGCTTCAACCACTTCTGGCGCGGCCCCGAGGGCGACCACCCGGGCGACCTGGTGTGCGTTCAGGGCCACAGCTCGCCGGGCGTGTATGCCCGCGCTTTCCTGGAAGGCCGCATCAACGAGTCGCAGCTGGACAACTTCCGCATGGAAGTGGACGGCCGCGGCGTGTCGTCGTATCCGCACCCGTGGCTGATGCCGGACTTCTGGCAGGTGCCCACGGTGTCGATGGGCCTGGGTCCCATCAGCGCGATCTACCAGGCGCGCAACTGGAAGTACCTGGAAGGCCGCGGCCTGATGCCCAAGAGCGACCGCAAGGTGTGGTGCTTCATGGGCGACGGCGAGTGCGACGAGCCCGAAAGCCTGGGCGCCATCTCCGTGGCCGGCCGCGAAGGCCTGGACAACCTGGTCTTCGTCATCAACTGCAACCTGCAGCGCCTGGACGGCCCGGTGCGCGGCAACGGCAAGATCATCCAGGAGCTGGAAGGCCAGTTCCGCGGCGCCGGCTGGAACGTGATCAAGACCATCTGGGGCAGCTACTGGGATCCGCTGCTGGCCCGCGACACCACCGGCAAGCTGCGCCAGCTGATGATGGAAACTGTCGACGGCGAGTACCAGAACTGCAAGGCCTTCGGCGGCAAGTACACCCGCGACAACTTCTTCGGCAAGTACCCGGAGACCGCCGCGCTGGTGGCCAACCTGTCCGATGACGACATCTGGCGCCTCAACCGCGGTGGCCATGACCCGCACAAGGTCTACGCCGCCTACCACCAGGCCACCCAGACCAAGGGCATGCCGACGGTGATCCTGGCCAAGACGGTCAAGGGTTACGGCATGGGCAAGGCCGGCGAGGCGCTGAACCCCACGCACGGCACCAAGAAGATGGGCGACGACGACGTCCGCTACTTCCGTGACCGCTTCAACATCCCGGTGACCGACGCGCAGCTGGCCGACGGCGCCATCCCGTTCTTCCACCCCGGCGAGAAGTCGCCGGAAGTGGAGTACATGGTCGAGCGCCGCCGCGCGCTGGGCGGCTTCCTGCCGCAGCGTCGCCGCAAGGCCAGCACCGCGCTGGAAGTGCCCGCGCTGGAGACCTACGACCGCCTGCTCAAGAGCACCGGCGAGCGTGAGATCAGCACCACGATGGCGTTCGTGCAGTTCCTCAACATGACCCTGCGCGACAAGCAGGTGGGTCCGCGCTGCGTGCCCATCGTGGCCGACGAAGCGCGCACCTTCGGCATGGAGGGCCTGTTCCGCCAGATCGGCATCTACGCGCCGCACGGGCAGAAGTACAAGCCGGTGGACCGTGACCAGCTGATGTACTACCGCGAGGATTCCGCGGGGCAGGTGCTGGAAGAAGGCATCACCGAGGCCGGCGCGTTTGCCAGCTGGATGGCCGCGGCCACCAGCTACAGCACCAACGACCTGCAGATGCTGCC
>CBFGOS010000370.1:0-2617 GCA_965650425.1 uncultured Lysobacter sp.
CATGCCGTGGCGCATGGCACTGTCTCCTTCCTTGGCGGCTTCGGTCCCCTCGGGCGCCGGTGAAGGCAGATCCTTGGCGAACTCGTCCAGGGCCAAGCGCATGCTGCGATTGAGGAACAAGGGCTCGCCTGCCGCGTTGAACACGGCAGTGGGTGCGGCGGCATGGTCGAGTGCGTCGCGGATGGCGGCCGTTTCGGTGGCCATGGCCTGCAATTGGGCCCGCGTGGCCTCGTCGGTGTCGCGGCGCTCGCGCAGCAGTTGCTGCATGGTGGCCAGCTGCGCCAGCACGCTTTGCGGGTGGCGTTTGCCGGCCGGGATCGGCGTGTCCAGGTCGCCGGCCGATACGCGAAGCGCCACCGCGGCCGCTTCGCGGGGGTCGCCGCCCAGCAGGCGTCGGGCAGTGCGCAAGAGCAGGACACCGACCGCCAACGCCAGCAGCAGACCGGCGCCACCGGCCATGGCCAGCGCCCAACGCTGTTGCCGCGCCTCGCGTTGGGCGTCGAGCGCCGCCCACTGCACTTGCTGCTGGCGCTCGCCCACCTGGATCTCGAGCAATTGACGCCAGGAGGTCAGCGCCGGCTCCACGGTCTCCGCGTACTGCACCTGCGCGTAGCCGGCATCGCCGGCTCCCAGCGTGGTCGCCATCGCCTCGGCGGCCTTCTCGGCCTTCTGCTGCATGTCGGCAAGGGCGCGCAGTGCCGCACGCTGGTCGGCGTTGGCAGGCAGCCGCGCCAGGGCTTCCTGCGCCACGCGCGCGTCCAGCCATCCCGGCAGGGCCTGCTCTAGGCGCGCGCCGCCTTCCGCTGTCGATGGGGCGGCGGTAGCGGCCTCCACGTCGCGGGCGATGCGTGCGGCGGCCATGTCCAGCGCATGCAGGTGCTGCACCTGCGGCAGAATCTGCTGGGTGATGCGATCCAGGCGCTGCTGCATGCGCGTCGTGGCCAGCAGCGCGCCGGCACATACGGTGGCGAGCAGCAGGGCCATGAGGCCCAGGCCAAACGCCAGGCGCGAGCGGAACGACAACCGGTCCTTCATTCCATCCATCCTTCTTCGGGGCGGCGAAGAGGATCGGGCAGATTCATTCAGCGCATATGACAGACTGGCGCGCCAAGGGGGCGACGGCCACAATGCGGCCCATGGACAGTCTTGCCTCCACCCTGCTCGAAACCGTCGAACGTGAAACGGGCCCATCGCCCACCTGGTCGGTGATCTGGCTGCATGGCCTCGGCGCCGACGGCCACGACTTCGAACCCATCGTCCCCGAACTGGTACGCCGGGATTGGCCGGCGGTCCGCTTCGTGTTCCCGCACGCGCCGGTGCGCGCGGTCACCATCAACAACGGTGCGCGCATGCGCGCCTGGTACGACATCCGGGACTTCGACCTGGCCAACCGTGCCGACGAGACGGGCGTGGCCGAGTCGGTCGAGCAGGTCGAGGCACTGGTGGCACGTGAAGTGGAGCGGGGCATTCCGCGCGAACGCATCGTGCTGGCCGGGTTCTCGCAGGGCGGTGCGATCACCTTGGCCTGGGGCCTGCGCACCCCGCGGCCGCTGGCGGGCCTGGTCGCCCTTTCCACTTACCTGCCGTCCGCGCAGAAGGCGGGCGAGTTCGCCGCGGCCGAAGCCAGGACGCAGCCGGTGTTCATGGCCCACGGGACGATGGACCCGGTGGTGCCGGTACAGGCCGGGCAGTTCAGCGCGGGGGTGCTGCAGCAGCTCGGCCTGGGCGTGGAATGGCATGCCTATCCGATGGCGCACCAGGTCTGTGCCGAGCAGATCCGTGACCTCGGCGACTGGCTCTCGCGGCGGTTTGCCGGTTCCTGACCCGTGACCGGCCCCGGCACCGAGCGCGAACCCTGGCTGCCGGACCTGTGTCGGCTGCCCCGGTTGGCGGTGATGCTGGGGGTGGCCGAGCTGGTGGTGGTGGTACTGGCGCTCGCGCCCGATGGGGGCGTGCATTGGGATCTGGAGCGGTTCGTCACCGCCAGTGGGTTCGCGCTGTGGCTGGCACTGACGGCTTCGGTGCTGCTGTGCGTGTCGCGCCGCGCGTTGTCGCGACTGCCGCAGACGCTGGGCGCGGCACTTGGCCTGCTGGGCGCGGGCGGGGTGGCCGCGGTCGGTGCATCGATCGTGTTCGTGATCGACAGCAGCCTCGGCTACGGCCTGGTACCACCGGCGGTGGCACTGCATCGCTTCGTCTGGGGCGCCGCGGCGATCACCATGCTGATGGCGACCGTGGTGGTGCGCTACCTGTACGTGAACGACCGTTGGCAGGCCCAGGTCCGCGCCAGCGCGCGCGCGGAGGTGGACGCGTTGCAGGCGCGGATCAAGCCGCATTTCCTGTTCAACAGCATGAACACGATCGCCGGGCTGGTGCGCAGCGACCCGGCCGTGGCCGAGCGCGCGGTGCTGGACCTGTCGGACCTGTTCCGCGCCGCACTGGGCGCCAACCGGGGCGATTCGACCCTCGCCGAAGAGGTGGAGCTGGCCGAGCGTTACCTCGCCATCGAGCAACTGCGCCTGGGCGACCGCCTGCAGGTGACCTGGTACCGCGACGAGCCGCTGCCGTGCAGCACGGCGTTCTCCAGCAGCGGCTGCAGCACCAGCCGCGGCATGGC
>CBFGOS010000371.1:0-2614 GCA_965650425.1 uncultured Lysobacter sp.
CGCCCTTCTCCACGTCGTAGGTCAGCTGCACGCGCGGCGGACGCACCTTCTGCAGGCGTTTCTGGACACTTTCCTTCTTGGACATGCTTCGTTTCCTTACGATCGGATGCGGAGTGGGCGGCGTCAGTTGTCGAGCACATTGAACGGGTTGGCACCGCCGGCCGTGGCCTTTGGCGTGCGGGGCGCACTTGCGGCGGGGCGGCCGGGGACTGCGGCGGGGCTGGCCTGTCCCGCGGTGAGGGCCGCACGGGCCGCGGCCTTGTTGCGTCGTGGCTTGGGGGCGCGGCGAGGGGCATCACGGCTCGGGGTCGTGTCGGCGCCGGGTTTGTTCAGCGTCTCGCGCACCGCGCTCGCCAACTGTTCGGCTTCCTTGCGCGCCGTATCGGAAACGGACAGGGCGCCGCTGGCCTGCAGGCGTTGCAGCGACTGTCCCGCCAGGCGCATGCCGGCGATCGTCAACACGCTATCGGCCACACGGTCCTGCGGATCCCGCTGCAGCACTTCCTCGGCGGCGACTATCGCGCGGCCATACCGTCCGACATCGAACAGCAGCTGGGCCGAACGGACCCACGGCTCCTTGCGCGTGGGATCGGCCTTGGCGGCATCGGTGAAGGCGACGAGCGCGGGCTCAATCCGGCAGGCGGCCACGTGCGCCTCGGCGGCATTGAACAGTTTCTCGTATTGCTTCGGCTTGGCGGCCAACGCCGGGCCGACGCCCCCCAGAAGCAGGGCGACGGCGCAGAAAAGGCCAACGAAAAAGGCGCGCGCAACGGCGGCCGAGCGTGCAGGACGCATTCGGTTCACTCTCCATGTGTGGCCCACGCACGGGCCTTGTCCTTGGGTGTTCCGCGGCGCCCGGAGGCACGCGGAGCCGGTATAGTGGCGCCGCTCGCGCTTCCCTACCGGTCGCGCGACGCGGCTATTCTTACCCGAATTCGCGGCCGTTGCCAGCGAGGCGCTGGACGCACTTGGGGATTTCGGCTGACAAGGAGCTTCACCCCATGGATTGGCTTGGCTTTGACCGCCGCTTGGCGCCTGCATCGTCGCGTCTATTGTTTTGCCCTCGAGCCACACTGCGCTTTGGACTCGCCCTGGGCATGGTCTCGCTGTCACTCGCGGGTTGCGCCAATGGCGGCAGGCTGGGACCGAGCGTCGACCGCACGCTCGCTGCGGTGGGTCTGAAGGATGCGCGCGCCGTGGCCGACCAACTACGGACGGCCGAAATCGCGTTGCACGGTGCGGGGAACCTCAACGCCGGGCGTGACCGCAAGGGCGTAGCGCTGGTGGTTCGCGTTTATCAGTTGCGCGATGCGCGGCGATTCGAACTGGCGCAGATGACACAACTCCTTGGTGCGAGCGATCGGCACGGTCTCGGGGATGACGTGCTCGACGTCGCCGAGCGCGTCTTGCTGCCGGGCGAGACGCAGCGGTGGTCGCTGCGGCTGGCCAATGATGCCCGCCACGTGGGCGTGGTCGCACTGTTCCGCCAACCCGGCGATGGTCCCTGGCGCTTTGTGTTCGATGGCCGCCGGGCGATCAGAGACGGCGTTGTCATCGGCGCACACGCCTGCGCCCTCACCACCGCCAGCCCTGCGCTGACCACGGCGATGTCGGGTGATCCGATGCGCCTGTCGGGCGTGCGCTGCGGCCACTGATGTGCCGGACCATGTCGTAACTTCGCCGCGCGCAAAGGGACGGCCGACGCCACCAGGTGCGCGACGGCCATGGATGCCGCGGGGTGACACCTCATTTAACGTAAGTAATGCACGCAGGGATGCCATGAGCAGGATGTCTAAGGTTTTCTGGGGCGAGGGTCTGTTCCTTCGCCCGCAACATTTCCAGCGCCAGGACGCGTACCACGAGGCGCGCCTTCACGAAATGGGCACTGCGCTGCATCCGTACCCGTGGGGCGTACGCGAGGCGCGCTTTGACCTGCAGGCCATTGCCGTTGGCACGTTCCGCGTGCTGCAGCTCTCGCTGGTGTTTCCGGACGGTGAAGGCCACCACGCGCCCGGTGCACAACCGCTGCCGGACCCCGTGTCCCTCGCCGGCCTGCCAACAGGCGTGCAGTCGACCACACTATATGCAGCGCTACCGCTGATTCGTGAGCACGGTGGCAATTGCTCCGACGCCGGTGCAGCGGGTGGGGTGCGCTATTCGAGGGCCAACCATCCCACCGTCGACCTGTACACCGACGCTGGTGAGGCCGAACTGGCGTACTTGCGCCAGCAGGTACGCATCCTCACCGAGGACGAACCACGCGATGCATACTCCGCGGTACCTATCGCGCGTGTACGTCGCATTGCAACCGGCGGCTTCGAGCTGGATGAAGCGTTCGTGCCGCCGGCCCTGCACATCGGCGCTTCACCAGCGTTGCTGCTGGAACTGCGTCGCTTGCTGGACGTGCTCCAGGCGAAGACCGAAGCGCTTTACGGTCACCACCGCGCGCCGTCGCAGTCGGTGATCGAATTCCGGTCGGGCGACATTGCCTCGTTTTGGCTGCTGCATACCGCCAACAGCGCGTTCGCCGCCCTGTCCCACTGTTTCCGCCATCCTGGCCTGCATCCGGAGCGCCTGTACCAGGAGCTGCTGCGCCTAGCCGGTGAACTGCTTA
>CBFGOS010000372.1:0-2598 GCA_965650425.1 uncultured Lysobacter sp.
TGGCACGCCCGTGCCCAAGGTCGTTCAGCGCTGGCGTCGTACTCGCGCACCGCGGCCGCGTTGCGCCTGCGGGCTTATGGCGAATGGGCCGCGGAGCGGCCGCCGGTGCTGGAAGCCTTGCGTCCGCCTCCGGCGGGGGAATGACCGCCCCGCTGACCAAGTCCCGGTCGAAGGCAGCGCCGATGCCGGCCGAACGCTGAAGCTCCCGCGGTGCACCCGACGGCATTTGCGAGCAGGGACGCCCGGCGCTAGGCTCGATATCGCCATTCTGGCTCGGGAAATCCAAGGAGGTGTGCCGTGGTAAGGAACTGCAAGGCAATCGGTCTGGCGCTGACTCTGGTGGTAGCGGCCATGCAGGCGCAGGCCGCGGAGCCAAGCGACAGGCTGACCCTGATCGTCGAACAGCAGCAGGCTTTGAAGGCCAGCCTTGATGCGGGTACATCCGGCCTTTCACCGCGCCAGATCCGTCTCATCCGCAAGGAGCAGGCCGAGGTGTTCGCGATTGCCGGGAAGAACGCGAGCTTCGACCAGCTCAACGTCCAGGAGCAGATCCGCCTGGAGAACGCGCTTGAGCGCATCAATGCCAACTTCGTCGGCACGCGGATGGCCCAGGAAGCCCAGGACACCTGCTGGAGCGAAGCCAAGACAGGCTCCAAGCTGAAGGTGACGCGATGCGGCACGCAGGAAGAACGTGACGAGGCCCGTCGCGGCGCGCGCGCGTGGTTGGAAAAGCCCAGGGTCTGCGCTCCGCCCGGTTGCGGAAGTTGAACCCGTCGCCGCGGCCAGACCCGCCTAGCGGGTCACCCCGCGGTCGACGCGCCGATATCCGATGGCCTCGGTCAGGTGGCGGGTCTGGATGGACCCGCTCGCGTCCAGGTCGGCAATCGTGCGGGCCACCCGCAGTACCCGATGCACGGAGCGCGCGCTGAGTTGAAGGCGGTCCGCGGCGGCATCCAGCAGCTTCTGGTCGCCAGCCGACAAGGCGCACAGCTGTCGCAAGTCGGCTTGCGCCAGGCGTGCGTTGGGCTTGCCGGCACGCTCCAACTGCACGTGGCGTGCCTGCGCGACGCGGGCCGCGACGATCGTGCTGGATTCGCCCGGCGCAGCGGTCGTGCGCAGCTCGCTGGACGGCAGCCGCTGCACGTCCACGTGGAGATCAATCCGATCCATCAAGGGGCCTGAGACGCGCGAGCGGTAACGCTCGACCGATTCCTCGCTGCACCGGCAACGCCCACTGGCATCGCCGGCCCAGCCGCAGGGGCACGGATTCATGGCGGCCACGAGTTGGAATCGCGCCGGGAACTCCACGCTACGCGCGGCGCGCGCTACGGTCACCGTCCCACTCTCCAGTGGCTCGCGCAGCACCTCCAGCGCCGTCCGGCTCCATTCCGGCAGTTCATCCAGGAACAGCACCCCGTTGTGCGCCAAGGACACCTCGCCAGGCTTGGGAACGCTGCCGCCACCCACCAGGGCGATCGCACTGGCCGAATGATGCGGCGCACGGAACGGCCGGATGCCACAGGTGCGCGATGCCTCGTGCGCGGCGTGGTCGCCGCGCCCGGCCGCGGAGGCGATCGCGGCGGTCTCAAGCGATTCGTCGTGGCTGGGGGCGGGCAACAGGCTGGGCAGTCGGGCTGCCAGCATCGACTTGCCGCACCCTGGCGGACCGACGAACAAGAGGTGGTGTGCCCCAGCCGCGGCGATCTCCAGCGCACGACGGGCGTGGGCTTGGCCGCGCACGTCGGCCATGTCCGGCGTGCCGTCGGCCGCGAGCGCCGCCGTGGCTTCCGCCGGGGGCAGCGACTTCTGTCCCTTGAGGGCCGCGCAGACCTCAAGCAGCGTCCTCGCCGTGTGCACCCGCGCGTGCGCAGCAAGGGCCGCCTCCGCGCCATTCGGTTGTGGCAGGACCAGGGCGCGCCCTGACAACGTGCTGGCCAGGGTCGCGGGCAGCGCCCCATCCACCGCCCGCAGCTCCCCGGTCAGTCCCAGTTCGCCCAGAAACTCGGTGTCGGCCAGCGCCTGGTGGGGAATCTGCCCACTCGCGGCCAGGATGCCCAGCGCGATCGGCAGGTCGAAGCGGCCGCCATCCTTGGGCAGATCCGCCGGTGCCAGGTTGACGGTGATGCGACGCGCCGGAAACTCCAGTTGCGAAGACTGCAGGGCCGCGCGCACCCGGTCCTTCGCCTCGCGCACTGCCGCCGCGGGAAGGCCGACAATGGACATGGAGGGCAGTCCGCCACCCAAGTGCACTTCGACGCGTACTTCAGGCGCACGAACGCCCGATCGCGCACGGCTGTGCACGATGGCCAGGTTCATGGCGCAAACCTCAGTGGCGGGGCGTCGTGGTGTCGGGCCCCAGGCGGGCCTCGAGCTCCTCCACAGTGCGCTGCAGCGATTCCAGCTTTTCACGGGTGCGCAGCAGCACCGCCCGCTGGACCTCGAACTCCTCACGCGTCACCAGGTCGAGCTTGGTCAGCCCGGTCTGCAGCACGGCCTTGAAGTTCTGCTGCAGTTCCTCGCGTCCTTCGCGCAGGCCGGGTGGTACCAGGCTGCTGAGGCGGCGGGCGAGGTCATCAATCTGGCTGAGGTCGATCATGT
>CBFGOS010000373.1:0-2588 GCA_965650425.1 uncultured Lysobacter sp.
TGCAGGACCGCCACTTCCGCGACCTCCTGGACCTCCTGGCCCCGGGCGACTTGCTGGTGTTCAACGACACACGGGTGATCCCGGCGCGGTTGTTCGGACAGAAGGCGACAGGCGGGCGGGTCGAAATCCTGATCGAGCGTCTGCTCGGCAGCCACCAGGCCCGTGCCCAACTGGGCGTGAGCAAGTCGCCCAAGGCAGGCGCGCGCATCGCCCTGGATGCCGGTGGCGAGGCCGAGGTGCTGGGCCGTGACGGTGAGTTCTACGTGCTGCAGTTCCATGTTCCAGAGTCGCTGGAGCAATGGTTGCTGCACGCGGGCCGCCTGCCGTTGCCCCCTTATATCCAGCGCGCCCCCGGCCAGGATGACGCCGAGCGTTACCAGACGGTGTTCGCACGAGAGGTTGGGGCCGTCGCGGCGCCGACCGCGGGCCTGCATTTCGACGAATCGCTGTTGGCGGCGCTGCAGGCGAAGGGCGTGCAATTCGGTCAAGTCACGCTGCATGTGGGCGCCGGTACATTCCAGCCGGTGCGCGTGGATGACCTCGGCCAGCACGTGATGCACAGCGAGTGGCTCAATGTGGGCGCGGAGCTGGTCGAAACGATTCGCCGCACGCGTGCCGCGGGCGGGCGAGTGGTCGGGGTGGGCACCACCTTGGTGCGCGCGCTGGAAAGCGCCACGCGCACCAACGACGCTGGTCAACGCGAACTGCAGCCCTACGCGGGCGAGACGCAGTTGTTCATCCTGCCCGGCTACCGCATCACCGCGGTGGACGCACTGGTGACCAATTTCCACTTGCCGGAAAGCACGCTGCTGATGATGGTGTCCGCATTCGCCGGCAAGGATCGCATCTTCGAGGCCTACGCCCATGCGATCCGCGAGCACTACCGCTTCTTTTCCTACGGTGACGCCATGTTGCTGTTCCCCCAAGACTCCACGCAGGTGACGGCATGAGTGCCCCGGGGACCGCGACCCACGCACAGCCGGCTGCGGGTACGACCGCCAGCGACCCGGCAGCGAACGGGGCTGCCTCCTCAGGTGCATCCGCGGACTGCCGCATGTCGTTCGAGCTGCTGCGCACCGACGGCGCGGCCCGCCGTGGTCGCCTGACCTTTCCGCGCGGCACGGTGGAGACGCCGGCCTTCATGCCGGTGGGCACCTACGGCTCGGTGAAGGGCGTGATGCCCGAGCAGGTGCGTGAACTGGGTGCCGAGATCATCCTCGGCAACACCTTCCACCTGTACCTGCGCCCGGGCCTGGACGTGATCGCCGACCACGGCGGCCTGCATGGGTTTGGCCGCTGGGACGGACCGATACTGACCGACTCCGGCGGCTTCCAGGTGTTCTCTCTGGCGCACAAGCGCAAGATCACCGAGCAGGGCGTGACCTTTGCCGCGCCCACCGACGGTCGCAAGGTGTTCCTCGGGCCCGAGGAGAGCATGCACATCCAGAAGGTGCTCGATTCGGACATCGTGATGATCTTCGACGAGTGCACGCCGTACCTCGTCAACGGCCAGCCGGCCAGCGAGCAGGTGGCACGCAAGTCGATGGAACTGAGCCTGCGCTGGGCCGAGCGCAGCAAGAAGGCGCACCAAGGCAACGACGCGGCGCTGTTCGGCATCGTGCAGGGCGGCATGTATCCCGATTTGCGTACCCGTTCGGCGGAGGGGCTGAAGCAGATCGGGTTCGATGGCTATGCCATCGGCGGCCTGGCCGTGGGCGAGCCGGAAGAGGTGCGCAACCACACGCTCGACCACATTGCCCCACAGTTGCCCGAGGACCGTCCCCGCTACCTGATGGGCGTGGGTCGGCCGGAGGACCTGGTGGAGGCGGTCGCGCGCGGCGTGGACATGTTCGACTGCGTGATGCCCACCCGCAATGCGCGCAATGGCCACTACTTCACCTCCTTCGGCACGGTGCGGGTGCGCAACGCCAAGTACGAGCGCGACCTGCGCCCGATCGAGGAGGGCTGCGACTGCTACGCGTGCTCGCGCGGTTTCAGCCGGTCGTACCTGCGGCACCTGGACCGCTGCAACGAGATGCTGGCGCCGATGCTGGGCACCTTGCACAACCTGCGCTATTACCAGCGGCTGATGGCGCAGATGCGGGCGGCGATCGAACAGGGCACCTTCCTGGCGTTCCGGGAAGCGTTCTACGCCGCCCGCGCCGGCTCCGGAGACTGAGGCAGCCCCCACCGGATTGGTTCGCATGCCGTGGCGGCGCGCTGGCGCGAAGACTGCCGTTGTCGGCAGGCCGCAGGGAACTGTTCGTCCATTCCCGGGTCACCCCTGGCGCTTCGTCGGGCATGCCGCTTCCCGGAACTGGGCAGTGATGGTTTCGGCAGGGCACGGCCCAATGCCCGCTTGAAACCGGACAGGCCGGGACCCATGGCATAATCCCACGCTTATTTGGATTGACGGACGACCGACATGAACCTGCTCGACTTCGTGATCGCCCCCGCGTATGCCCAGGCCGCCCCGGCCCCGGGTGGCGGCATGGGCACCCTGCTGTTCCCGATCATCCTGATCGCGATCATGTACTTCCTGATGATCCGTCCGCAGATGAAGCGCGCCAAGGAACACAAGGCGATGC
>CBFGOS010000374.1:0-2581 GCA_965650425.1 uncultured Lysobacter sp.
CGGTGCTAGACGCACACATCCGCGCGACGCCCGATGACTTCTTCGTCGAAGAGCTGCCGGGCTTCGAGGCCAGTGGCGCTGGCGAACACCTGCTGCTCACCGTGGAAAAGCGCGGCATGAACACCGCGTTTGCCGCCAAGCGCATCGCCGCATGGGCCGGCGTGGGCGAAATGGCCATCGGCTACGCCGGGTTGAAGGACCGGCATGCGGTGACCCGGCAGCGCATCAGCGTGCACCTGCCGAAGAAGGTCGCGCCCGACGTGGACGCGCTGCAATCGGACGACCTGCGCGTGCTGGAACACCACTGGCATTCGCGCAAGCTGCCGCGTGGCGCGCTGGCTGGCAATCGCTTCGTCCTGGTGCTTCGCGACGTGAAGGGCGACCCCGCCGCCATCGAGGCTCGCCTGCAGGCGATCGCCGACCACGGCGTGCCCAATTACTTCGGCGAGCAGCGGTTTGGTCGCGATGGCGACAACGTGGCCCAGGCGCTGGCGATGTTCCGTGGCCGCCGCGTCGCCCGGGAAAAGCGCGGCCTACTGCTTTCCGCTGCCCGATCGGAACTGTTCAACCGCGTGCTGGCGGCTCGGGTGCGCAACGCGACGTGGAACCGTCCCTTGGACGGTGAGGTCTGGATGCTCGACGGCCGACGGAGCGTATTCGGGCCCGAGCCCTTGACCAGCGAACTGTCGCGCCGCCTCGAGGCCTTCGACATCCACCCGACCGGACCACTTTGGGGGCGTGGCAACCTGCGCAGCCAAGACGCAGCCGCGGACGTCGAGCTCACCGCACTGGCCGACGATCTCGCGCTGGCGCTGCGGCGGGGGCTGGAAAAAGCCGGGCTGGAGCAGGAGCGTCGTGCACTGCGTCTGCGACCGACTGCGCTGACGTGGCGCTGGCTGGCCGCGGACGTGTTGGAACTGGGTTTTGATCTGCCCGCCGGGACCTACGCCACCTCCGTCCTGGCCGAGCTGGGCGACGTCACGGACGCGCCACGCGGCACCACGCTGCCGGGCCAATGACCGTTCGTCGGCGGGCAACCGCCGGCACTGGCAGTGCTTTCTCGACGGCGTATAAGCGCAATGAGGGGTGGTATCCGCCGCTCCCAGCTTGAACGTTCGCACCGGGAGGTGTCGTCATGAATGCAGGCACGGTGTTGATGGTCGCAGTCCTGGCCGCCGCGTCGACCGCGGGATGCGCCAGCATGAAGGATAAATCCACCTACGTGGCGCCGCCCGCCACGCCGTCGTTGTTGGATCGCGATGTGGCGTACATCGCGGCCGTGGAACAGATCGCGCAACGTCGCGGCATCGAGGTGGTCTGGGTCAACCCGCCCACCAAGCGCCCGGCAAAGATGGGCGACCCCCGGCAGGCCATGCGCTGACGCTCACCGCCGCCGGGTCGGGGCCAACAGCACCACCACCGCTCCGGTGCCGCCCTGCGTGGGCGGCGCCGAGTGGAACGCCAGCACGTCCGCGCGGTGCCGCAGCATGCGGTCCACCAGGTTCTTGATCACGGGCGTTCCCTCGCTCTGCCGTCCCTTGCCGTGGATCACTCGCACGCAGCCGATGCCGTGCCGGCGCGCGTCGTTGAGGAATGCCCGCAATAACGCCTCAGCCGTCCTTGCGTCCGCACCGTGCAGGTCGAGCTCCTCCTGCGCTGACAGCTCCCCGCGCTTCAGGCGTTGCCACGTCCGCATCGGGAGTTCATCGCGGCGATAGGCAAGGGCGTCCTCCGCTTCGAGGAGCGTGGCATCGAGCGCGTGCCGGAAGGTGTCCCGCGCGTCCGCCTCGTCCTGCTCGGCCATACGGGCCCGTGGCCGTGGCTTCGGGCCGGTGGGGGGCGGCGAAGCCTCATCCAGTCGGCGGACGGCGCCGATCGCCTCAAGGAACAGCGCGCGGTCGTCGTCGGAAGGCGGTTGCTTGCGTGCCATGCCCACAGCGTAGCGCGGCGCACCGGCAGCGCAAGGCAAAGTGTGGCCGCGCCGGCAGGACGCCTTTCCTTCATCGGCTATCATGGCCCCAGGCGGCCTGCCGTGGCGTGACACTCCACGCCGTGTGCGGCCCATTCCCCGGCAAGGCGAGGTCTTCCGCAAGTCCATGCGAGTACTGGTCAGCAACGACGACGGCGTAGACGCACCCGGCATCCGGGCGTTGGCGCAGGGCCTGCGTGCGGCCGGCCATGAAGTGCTGGTGGTTGCCCCCGACCGGGACCGGTCCGGAGCCAGCAACTCGCTGACGCTGGATGGTCCGATCCGCGTGGTGCGACTGGACGAACACACCTGGCGCGTGCACGGCACGCCCACCGACAGCGTGCACGTGGCGATCACCGGCATGCTGGAGGCCGAGCCGGACATCGTGGTGTCCGGCATCAATAGCGCCCCCAACTTGGGCGATGACGTCATCTATTCCGGCACGGTCGCCGCCGCGATGGAAGGCCGGTTCCTGGGCCTGCCGTCGGTGGCCATGTCGCTGGTCACCCGCGACCACGACGGCCGGCATTACGAGACCGCGGCGCGCGCCGCGGTCGAGATCATTGCCCGCTTGGCCAGCGACCCGCTGCCGGCCGACACCATCCTCAACGT
>CBFGOS010000375.1:0-2567 GCA_965650425.1 uncultured Lysobacter sp.
GGCCAGCCAGCAGGCGGGCGGCCACGCCCGGGGTGCCCACCATGCCGTCGCCCACCTCCGCCAGCACCGCGATGTCGGGCGTGACGCGGACGCCTTCCACCAACCCATCGGCCATGGCGTCGGCGAAAGCGGACTCGACCGCGGCGCGCCCAGCATCGGCCTGCGCCGCACGCACCACGCAGCAGATCGAGTGCTCAGACGAGCCCTGCGAGATCATGGTTACCGACACGCCCGCACGGTGCAGCGCGGAAAACATGCGCTCGGCGGTGCCCGGCACGCCGATCAGGCCCGCGCCGCTCAGCTCCAGTACGGCCAGATCGTCGACCAGGGTCAGGCCCTTGACCGGCGATGCGGCCGGCTGCGATTCGGCGGTGATCAGCGTTCCCGGCGCGGCAGGGTTGAGCGTGTTGCGGATGCGCAGCGGCAGCCCGCGCTGCATCGCCGGGGCCATGGTCTGCGGGTGCAATACCTTGGCGCCGAAGTACGCCAGCTCGCAGGCCTCGGCGTACGACATCGAGGGCAGGCACACCGCATCCGGCACCATTCGCGGATCGGCGGACAGCACGCCGTCCACGTCGGTCCAGATGGTCAGTTCGCTGGCATCGAACAGGGCGGCGAAGATCGCACCGGAGTAGTCGCTGCCGTTGCGCCCAAGCGTCGTGACGCGCCCGTCCGCATTGCGGGCGACGAAGCCGGTGACCACCACGCGTCGCTGTGCATGCCTCTGTCGCCAGGCCGTCAGGCGCTCGCGCGATACCGCCCAATCGACGCCAGCACCCAGTTCGCCCGGATGCACGACCAGCACTTCGCGCGCATCCAGGCAGGCCCAGCCTTGGGACTCGCCGCCGAGCGCGGTGTGCAGCAGGCGCGACGACCAGACCTCGCCGAGGCCGGCGATGGTCGCGGCCTCTTCCGGCAGCAGTCGCCGGGCGTCGGCCAGTTCGCCGAGTTGGCGACGCAGGGCGCCGAGCGCGTCCTCAAGCCAGCTCGCCGTGCCGAATGCGTCGTTTGGGTCCAGTTCCCTGGCTGCGGCAAGGTGGCGATCGGCCAGCGTGGCCCACGCATCCCGCCAGTCGTGGCCACCCGCGGCCGCCTGCGCCAGTCCAATCAGGCTGTCCGTGGTGCCGCGCATCGCCGACACCACCGCCACCTGCGCGGGGACGCCGTCCTCGGCAAGCAGGCGGGCGACAAGGCGGTAATGCGCGGCGCTGGCCACGCTGCTGCCGCCAAACTTGTGCGCGTGGCATACAGCGGTGGCTTGGGCGGCCGCGGCGGCATCCTCGGCGTGGGGGGGCGTCTCGTTGAGGGACATGCGAAGGCTCCTGTTGAGCCCCGCCTCGATCAGGTGCGAACTCCGCACCTGGTTCGGTGCGGAGCGGCGTGGTTCTGATTCAGCTGGACACGCCCGTCCGCACCATGGGAATGGTGGTACCGGTGGTGGTAATGGTGGTCGTCGACGCAGGCACGCCCGGTTCCGCGAGGCCAGGAAGGCCGCGGGAGAGGGGCGTGGCGATGATGCTGCGATGCGTCATGAAGGCAGGGGACCATGCCGCTTCCGGCAGTGTCAACAGTTACTTGAGCAACGGAGCGGGCGCTCGGCGAGGGCCAGATCCCGCGGAGCTTGCGTGGCCCCCCGAGCGCGTCCAGGCGGTTCCGATGCGGCGGCCAAGCGGGGAGGCTGGCGTCCGCGCTGGCCCCGGACTGGCCCCCGCCGCCCGCCCATGGTCAAATGCACCCCGAAGCGGGGGTACCGGCCGCCTGGGGCGCGCCGGTTGAGACACACCCTTCGAACCTGATGCGGTTGAGACCGCCGTAGGGAAGCTTCGCCGGACGCCCGTCGTCCCGCGCCGCCGCTTTGACGCGACCCTGTCGCTACCGCCGCACCCCGTGCGGCCTCCACCAGAAGCGGAACCATACGATGAACGCGGTGCCCTCCCAGCTGCAGCAGCAGGCCGAACAGCTTTCGGCCGACGTCACCCGCCCGATCCCGGGCTCGCGCAAGATTCACGTCGAAGGCTCGCGCCCCGACATCCGCGTGCCGATGCGCGAGATCGCGCTGGCGAAGACGCCGACCCTGTTCGGCGGCGAGGACAACGCGCCGCTGGCGGTGTACGACTGCTCCGGCCCCTACACCGATGCCAACGCCGACATCGACCTGGCCCGCGGCCTGGCCCCGCTGCGTGCCGCATGGATCGCCGAGCGCGGTGATACCGTGCAGCTCGATGGCCTGAGCTCTGAGTTCGGCCGCCGCCGCGAGGCCGATGCCAAGCTGGACGCCGTGCGCTTCCGCCACCGCCCCGCGCCGCGCCGCGCCGTGGCGGGCGCCAACGTCACGCAGATGCACTACGCGCGCCGCGGAATCATCACCCCCGAGATGGAATACATCGCCATCCGCGAGAACCAGCGCATCGAGGCCATCCGCGAGGCGCACCTGCTGCGCCAGCATGCCGGCGAGACCTTCGGCGCCAACATCCAGAAGCTGATCACCCCCGAGTTCGTGCGCGATGAAGTCGCGCGCGGCCGCGCCATCATCCCCAACAACATCAACCACCCGGAAAGCGAGCCGA
>CBFGOS010000376.1:0-2550 GCA_965650425.1 uncultured Lysobacter sp.
CTCACCCTTCGCAGGGGCCGCCTTGCGAGTGCGCTTGGCGGCCGGCTTACTCTTGCTCTCTTCCTTGGTTGCTGTCTTGGCGCGGCTGGGGCTACTTGCCTTGTCGCCGGCCTTGCCACCGCCACCCAGGCTGCGCTTGAGCAGCTCGGTCAAGTCGATGACATCGGCGCTACGGCGTTCATCAGGTTCTTCAGCGGCGCGCACCGACTCGATCTTGCCCTCGGTGGCCTTGCGTTCGACCAGGGCCATGATCTGCTCCTCGAAGCTGTCGCGGTACTGCTCGGGGTTCCACTCCTCGCTCATGTCCTCGACCAGCCGCCGCGCCATGTCCAGCTCCCGCTCCGCCAGCTTGGCGTTCACCGCCTCGTCCTTCAGATCGATCGCCTCCACCCCGCGCACCTCGTCGGCCCAGCGCAAGGTGTTGAGCACCAGCGCTGGGCCAAGCGGCATGACCACCGCCAGGTGTTGCTTGGAGCGCAGCACCACATTGGCCAGGCCGACCTTGCCGGTGGATTCCAGGGTCTCGCGCAGCAACGCATAGACCTTCTCGCCGCGCCGGTCCGGCGTCAGGTAGTACGGCGTGTCGATATAAAGGAAGGGAATCTTCTCGGCATCGACGAAGGCAATGATGTCCACCGTCTGCGTGGCCTTGGGATGCGCCGCTCGGATCTCCTCCTCGCTGATCACCACGTAGCGCCCCTTCTCGTACTCGATGCCCTTGACGATGTTCTCCTTCTCGATTTCCTTCCCGGTGATCTTGTTGACCCGCTTGTAGCCCACCGGGTCCATGCTGCGCTTGTCCAACCAATCGAAATCGATGCCCTTGCGGGTCGTCGCCGGCACCAGCGACACCGGAATGTGCACCAGGCCGAAGCTGACCGCGCCTTTCCAGATCACACGAGGCATGCCGTGTCCTCCCGCTCGCGACGGATCAACCGTTGACCACCGAACCGCCGTTGATGTGCATCACTTGGCCGCTGACGTAGGACGAATCGTTGCAGGCCAGGTAGACATAAGCCGGCGCCAGTTCTTCCGGCTGGCCGGGGCGGCCCATCGGTGTGTTGGCACCGAACTCGGAGACCGTCTTCTCGTTGAAGGTGGACGGAATCAGCGGCGTCCAGATCGGCCCCGGCGCCACCGCGTTCACGCGGATACCGCGCGATACGAGGTTCAGCGACAGCGAACGGGTGAAGGCGGTGATCGCGCCCTTGGTGGTCGAATAATCGATCAGCATCGGATTGCCCTTGTAGGCAGTGATCGAGGTGGTATTGATGATCGCCGCGCCGGACTGCAAATGCGGCAGCGCCGCCTTGGTCAGCAGGAACATGCCGAAGATATTGGTGCGGAAGGTGCGCTCCCACTGCTCGTCGCTGATGTCTTCCAGACGCTGCTGCGGGTGCTGCTCGGCGGCATTGTTCACCAGGATGTCGAGATGGCCGAAGGTACTCATCGCCTGCTCCACCGCCTTGCGGCAGAAGGCGGGGTCGCCGATATCGCCGGCGATGGTCAGGCAACGGCGCCCGAGCTTCTCGATCTCGCGGCGGGTCTCCTCGGCATCCTCGCGCTGGTCGAGATAGAGCACCACGACGTCCGCGCCCTCCTTCGCGTAAGTCACGGCCACGGCGCGACCGATGCCGCTGTCAGCGCCGCTGATCATCGCCACCTTGCCTTCCAGCTTGCCCGCCGCCTTGTACTCTTCGGCCTTATAGTCGGGGCGCGGATGCATCAGGCTTTCCTTGCCGGGCGTGCGTTCCTGGTGTTGCGGCGGCATGGTTTGCTTGGCTTGAGACATGCTGTTTTCCTCCCGTCGTCGAAAAATCCAACTTGTCTTTGGAGGACTGACAGAGGGTGGGAAAAGTTTCCATATTCCTGACCGGGGGGCCAGCACCTCTCTCCCGCACGGGAGAGGTCAAATCACATCAAGCCGGCTGCCCCTCCAAGCAAGCCACCAGGGTCGCCCTGGCCATATTGATCAGGTAGCCGCAAGCCTCTGCCCGTGTTCGTCGCCGCCCTGACTCGCCAGCACCTCGGCGGCATCCAGCCGATGGCAGGCGCTTTCCAACGCATCGGTCAGAGGGATGTCGGGTTGGACCGAGAACAGACGGCGGATGCCATCGCTGCAAGGGTGGGAGGGTTGGGAGGTGGACTTGCCCCTATCAAACCGGACACCGGCCCCCCGAAGGTGTCCCCACGCAACCTGGATAACGCACGTTGCAGACGCGAAAGTACGTCAGCAGACAGGGAGAGCTGCTGAACCTAACAAGATCGGGCGACCAAGCCCGGACACGGATTCTGCTGCGGCGACGGCATAGGACGTAGGCAAAGAAACGGGCAAGCGCACATTGCGGTGGGAGCGAATTCATTCGCGAATGCTGGTTGCACCTAAGCCAATGATCGCCGATGAATTCGTGTTGCCCTCAACCGCCCCCTCACCCCTGCCCTCTCCCAGAGGGGCGAGGGGGGCAGTCCGTGCGGGCGTTTAACTTCGCAGATACACCTGTAGGGGCGAATTCATTGGCTATGTCTGCGTTAGCTGTTGCAAGGGATAGA
>CBFGOS010000377.1:0-2546 GCA_965650425.1 uncultured Lysobacter sp.
TCCATCAGCACCACCACGCGCTTCACGCCGGCCACCAGGTCCATCGCGCCCCCCATGCCCTTGACCATCTTGCCGGGGACCATCCAGTTGGCCAGATCGCCCTTGTCGGTCACCTGCATCGCGCCGAGGATGGCCAGGTCGATGTGGCCGCCACGGATCATCGCAAACGAGTCATGGCTGCCGAAGAAGCTGGCACCCGGCATCGCGGTCACGGTCTGCTTGCCGGCGTTGATCAGGTCGGCATCCACTTCATCTTCGGCCGGGAACGGGCCGATGCCAAGCAGGCCGTTCTCCGACTGCAGCCACACGTCCATCCCCTCGGGGATGTAGTTGGCCACCAGCGTCGGCAGGCCAATGCCCAGGTTCACGTAGGCGCCGTCGCTCAACTCCTGCGCGGCACGCTGTGCCATTTCGTCACGGGTCCAGGCCATCACTTGCCCCCTGCGCGCACGGTGCGCTGTTCGATGCGTTTCTCGGGCGTGGCGTTGACCACGATGCGGTCGACGTAGATGCCGGGCAGATGCACGTGGTCCGGATCGATGTCGCCGATCTCCACCAGTTCCTCCACCTCGGCCACGCAGACGTTGCCGGCCATCGCGCAGGCGGGGTTGAAGTTGCGCGCCGTCTTGCGGAAGACCAGGTTGCCGGCCTTGTCCGCCTTCCACGCCTTCACCAGTGACACATCGGCCTTGAGCGCGGTCTCCAGCACGTAGTGCTTGCCGTCGATCTCGCGGGTCTCCTTGCCTTCGGCCACGATCGTGCCGTAGCCGGTGGCGGTGAAGAACGCCGGGATACCAGCGCCGCCCGCGCGCAGACGTTCAGCCAGCGTCCCCTGCGGGTTGAACTCCAGCTCCAACTCGCCCGAGAGGTACTGGCGCTCGAATTCCTTGTTCTCGCCCACGTAGGACGAAATCATCTTGCGGATCTGCCGCGTCTCCAGCAGCAGGCCGAGGCCGAAGCCGTCCACGCCCGCATTGTTCGAGATCGCGGTCAGGCCCTTGACGCCCGATTCGCGCAACGCCGCGATCAGCGCCTCGGGAATGCCGCACAGGCCGAAACCACCGACCGCGAGGGTCTGGTTGTCGGCCACCAGCCCCTCAAGGGCGGCAGCAGCATTGGGGAACACCTTGCTCTTCTTGGCCGTGGGGGACACGGCGGCGGCATCGGCCATGGGGCACAACTCCATTCCGGGAGAGGATAAAGTCTAACGATACGTGGCGACGGACGACACTGTACGAGTGGGCAAAGATGCCGTCGAATGCCATCTACTTCCGCGCATCAAGCTGGCCCTGCAGATCCAGCGCCCAGCGCGTTCGCTCCACATACCCTTCGTAGTAGAAATAGCTCCGCGCCGCCTCAAAGGTCGCCTGCCACAGGAGTTCGTGCCGGCGGAGCAATGCAACATTGTGGGGCTCCGGGGAATGAATCCGCCGCTCAATAGTAGCGTTCGCAGTGGGTTCAAATTCGGCATAGAACGCAAAGTTCTTGCCCGGCAATGCACCCACACGGAAACCGTGCCTGCCAAAGATGCGAACCAGTCCCGGCAACGCGTAACTCACGATGTGACCACGGTGCATCGGATCCAGGTAAGCGGGATCTTGTTGCCGGACATAGTCCGGCATTCCAGTGTTGAACAACCAAAAGCTGTCCGGCTTACTGACGCGCGCGAGGCCCTCGACAAGGCCATCCAACATGTGGGGCGTAAGGTGCTCAATCACCTCAATGCAGATCCCTGCGTCAAAGGGCTCAGCATCTTGGAGAGATTCCACTCCCCCCAAGTGAAAGTTCTGCGCGGCGCACGCATAACGTGGCGGGTACTTCTCCACACCATGGAAAACAGAGGCTTGAGGGTCGATTAGTTCCTGTAACTGGGACAACAAGAACCCCGGTCCAGCGCCAACATCGAGAAAGCGCTCAACGGGCCTTCTACAATAGAGCAGGGCTTCACCCGCTCGCACCAGCGCGACCCCTCCCGCGCGCTCCCGAGCACCCAGCTCCTCCTGCTCCCAGTACTGCTCGCCGTACTGATCGCCCAGCGTCAGTTGGCCGGCGTCAATTTTGTGGATTACACGAGGGTCGACATAAATGCAGTCGCACTCGCCGCAGCAATAAAAGTCATAGCCATCCACAACAGTAAACAGGGTCGTTGCAGCGAAGCCGCATACGGCACAGGCAGATTTGTTCCCCATCCATTCCCCTCTCGCGATATGACCCGCGGGCACTCTGAGCTTACATGGACCGACTACCCGATAGAGTTTGCTGCAGCGCGTCGCGCCACTTGGGCAGTTTCAACGCGCATTCACACACCAAGGAAGACGTGTCCAGCACCGACCAGGCCGGACGCGCCGCGGGGGTCGGGTACTCGGCCGTGCTGATCGGCACCACACGCGGACGCTTGGCGATCAGGCCTACGGCAAACGCCTCGGCCATGATCGCCTCGGCAAATCCGTGCCAGCTGGTCTGCCCGCCTGCGACTAGATGATGGGTTCCTCCGTCGCCGATGCCCTGCTGCACAATCGTGGCGGTGACGTCCGCAATCAGCCAGG
>CBFGOS010000378.1:0-2539 GCA_965650425.1 uncultured Lysobacter sp.
GCCGCACGACGACACGGCGCCGGTATTGCACGAAGGCCCGGTCGCGGCGCCCGCAGCGGCCACGGAAGATGCGGCCGCCCCTGTCGCCGAGGCGGCTTCCGCGGATGCAGGCAATGCCGGCGCTTCCGCGGTCATGGCACCTGCACCGGCATCGGAATCGGTTCCCGCTTCAACACTGCCCGCGGCGCCGAGCCCGGCGCAGCAACGGCGCGCACCGGCCGATAAACCCGCCCAGTCGATAACCGTCATGGGCACGCCATCGCCGCAACGGACGCTGTCGCCGCCCGAAGTGCGGCAAGCATCGGACGAGCCGCTCCCCTTGCAGCCCCCGGCCGAGGCGGCCGTGCCGACGGCCGTCATGGCGCCACCACCGCCCGCCCCGCCCGCGCCTCCACCTCCTGCGCGGGTGGCCGGGTCGGCCCCGCCCCCACTTCCCCAATCCGCCCCCGCGCCGGCGATGTCGCGCAAGGCCATGGCGCAACCCGTCGCGGCGGACACGGCAACCGAAGCCGCCCTGCCCCGCATCAACGGACGCGCCGTGCGCGACGTGCCGGTCGAGGAAGATGCGCGGCTGGACGCCACCGACTGGCTGGATCGCATCCGCCTGCGGCAACTCGCCGACGACATGGCGGGCGCCCGCGCCAGCCTTGCCCTTTTCCGCCGCTATTACCCCGACCGCGCCATCCCCGAGGACCTCGCCGCCCTTGCCCGCTGACGCGCAGGGTAAAATGCGCGGCATGGGTCCCGGGGCATGAGCATCGACACACTGGCCGCGCGGGCCACGCACCTGCTGGAGGTGAAGCACAGCCGCTTCCTCGCCCAGGCCGCGCCGGTGACTACGCCCGAGCAGGCCCTGGCCTTCTTCGCCGAAGTCGGCGACCCCACCGCCACGCACAACTGCTGGGCCTACCGCATCGGCGGGCTCTACCGCTTCAACGACGACGGCGAGCCTGCCGGCACCGCCGGACGCCCCATCCTCTCGGCCATCGACGGCCAGGGCTTCGACCAGGTGGCGGTGGTGGTGACGCGCTGGTATGGCGGCATCAAGCTCGGCGCCGGCGGCCTGGTCCGCGCCTATGGCGGGGCGGCAGCCGAGTGCCTGCGCACCGCCCCCCGCCAACGGCTGATCGTGCTGGCGGAAGTCTCAGTGGCGTATGGCTTCGAAGACACCGGCGCGGTGCACGCGGCCGTGGCCCAGTTCGGCGCGGAGAAATTGGACGAAGCGTTCGCCAGCGATGGTGCGCGCCTGCACCTGCGCCTGCCCGCCGAACGCGTCACCCCCTTGAAAGTTCAGCTCCGCGACGCAACCCGTGACCGGGTGCGCTTGATCGACCAGGACAACGAATGAACCCACCGGCCGATTCGGCATCCCCCGCCCCCCAGGCCAAGGCGCCCATCGGCAGCCTGCGCACGCTGTGGCCCTTCGTCAGCCGGCACCGCGGCCTGTTCGTGGCATGGCTGGTGGCATTGGGCTGCTCGTCCGCGGCCACGCTGACCCTGCCCAAGGCGTTCGGCACCATGATCGACGAGGGGTTCGCCCAAGGCGGCGGCGCGGCCATCGACCGCGCATTCCTGCTGTTGTTCATCGTGGCCGTGGCGTTGGCGCTGGCCACCGCGGCGCGTTTCTTCTTCGTGTCGCTGCTGGGCGAAAAGGTCGTCGCCGACCTGCGCGAACGCCTGTACGCGCACCTGGTGGGGCTGGACCTGGGCTTCCACGACCGCAACCGCAGCGGCGAACTGGTGTCGCGCCTCACCGCTGACGCCGAGCTGCTGCGCAGCGTGATTGGCACGACGATGTCCGTGGCGCTGCGCAGCGTGGTGACCTTCCTCGGCAGCCTGACCATGCTGTTCGTGACCAGCCCGCGGCTGGCCGCTTTCGCGCTGCTGGGCATCCCGCTGGCCGTGTTGCCCATCGTGCTGGGCGCGCGACGCCTGCAGAAGATCTCGCGTGCCAGCCAGGACCGGGTGGCCGACGCCAATGCGCTGGCGGCCGAAACCCTCGGCGCCGTCGCAACCGTGCAGGCCCACGCACGCGAGCCTTATGAACGCGGCCGCTTTGCCAGTGCGCTGCAGAACGCGGTGCAGACCGCCCGCCGGCGCATCCAGGCACAGGCGTGGGTCACGGCCATCGCCATCGTGCTGATATTCGGCGCGATCACGCTGGTGCTGTGGTCGGGCGCGCACGACGTGGCATCCGGGCGAATGACCGCCGGCACGCTGGGCCAGTTCGTGCTGTACGCACTGATCGGCGGTGGCTCCGTCGGCGCACTGGCGGAAGTGTGGAACGAGCTGCAGCGCGCGGCCGGCGGCATGGGCCGCATCAGCGAACTGCTGGAAGAAACACCGGCCATCATGGCGCCTGGCAACCCAAGGGCCCTGCCTGCGCCCGTGCGCGGCGACATCGTGCTGGACCACGTCACGTTCCATTACCCGCAGCGACCCGACGCCCCCGCACTGAAGGACTTCAGCCTGCACGTACGCCCGGGCGAGACCGTGGCGTTGGTGGGCCCGTCCGGTGCCGGCAAGAGCACGGTGTTCT
>CBFGOS010000379.1:0-2527 GCA_965650425.1 uncultured Lysobacter sp.
CAAGGCCTGCGTGCCCAGCAGCACCGAGCCGACCGGCGCGCCCAGGCCCTTGGACAGACACACCGACACACTGTCGAAGTGCGCGGTGATGGCGCGCGCCGGGAGCCCCAGCGCAACGGCCGCGTTGAACAACCGCGCGCCGTCCAGGTGCAGTGCCAGGCCGCGCCGGTCACACAGCGCGCGCGCCGCCGACAGGTAGTCCATCGGCAGCACCCGCCCGTGCCAGGTGTTCTCCAGGCACAGCAGCCGCGTGCGGGCGAAATGCGGGTCGTCGGGCTTGATCGCCTGTTCCACCGCATCCAACGGCAGGCTGCCGTCGGCGGCCTGTACCAGCGGCTGCGGCTGGATCGAGCCCAGCACCGCCGCGCCGCCGCCTTCGTAGCGGTAGGTGTGCGCGTCCATGCCGACGATGTACTCGTCGCCGCGCTCGCAGTGCGCCAGCAAGGCCAGCAGGTTGGACTGCGTGCCGGTGGGCACGAACAGGGCGGCCTCAAAGCCGAGGTCCGCGGCCAACCGTGCCTGCAGCGCGTTGACGGTAGGGTCTTCCCCGTACACGTCATCGCCGACTTCGGCGCGGGCCATGGCCTCGCGCATGGCGGGGGTGGGGCGGGTCACGGTATCGCTGCGAAGGTCGACGACGGACTCGGCTATGGGCATGGCGGGCAATGCGGGCACGGTGGAAATTCCATCATGCCATCGCCGCCGACTAGACTGTCGCGATGAAGATCGCCAGTTGGAACGTCAATTCGCTCAACGTCCGCCTGCCCCACCTGGAGCAATGGCTGGCCACGTTCGCCCCGGACATCGTCGGCCTGCAGGAGACCAAGCTGGAGGACAACCGCTTCCCCGACGCCGCGCTGGTGGGGGCTGGCTACCGCAGCGTGTTCGCCGGGCAGAAGACCTACAACGGCGTCGCCATCCTGTCGCGCGCGCCGGCCGAGGACGTGCAGGTCGGCATCCCCGGCTTCGACGACGAGCAGAAGCGGGTGATCGCCGCGACCGTGGGCGGCGTACGCATCGTCAACCTGTACGTGGTCAACGGCCAGGACGTGGGCACCGACAAGTACGCCTACAAACTGCGCTGGCTGGAAGCCGTGCACGACTGGATCGCGCAGGAACTGCAACGCCATCCCGAACTGGTGGTGCTGGGCGATTTCAACATCGCGCCGGACGAACGCGACGTGCACGACCCGGTGGTGTGGAACGACGACCATATCCTCACCTCCACCGCCGAACGCGACGGCCTGCGCCGGTTGTGCGCGCTCGGCCTGCACGATGCGTTCCGCCTGCACAGTGACGTCGCCGGTGAGTTCAGCTGGTGGGATTACCGGCAGGCGGCATTCCGTCGCAACCTGGGCCTGCGCATCGACCTGACGCTGGTGTCGGACGCGTTGCGTGCGCGCTGCGTGGGCGCTGGCATCGACCGCGAGCCGCGGACCTGGGAGCGGCCCAGCGACCACGCGCCGGCGTGGGTGGAACTGGGCGCCTGAAAACGCAGAAGGCCCGGACGTCCTGTCCGGGCCTTCGACGTTGCAGCGTGAGTGCGACTTAGCGCACGCGGCCGCGGCGGAACAGGTTGACGATGCCCAGCAGGACGATCGCGCCGACCAGCGACAGCAGCAGGCCGGTGATCGAGAAGTTGCCGTCGTTGATGTCGCCACCGCCGATGCCGAGCATGCCGCCCAGCCAGCCGCCGAGGAACGCACCGACGATGCCGACGATGACGTTCAGGAAGATGCCCTGCTGGCCGTCGGTCTTCATGACCATGCTGGCCAACCAACCGATGATGCCGCCGACGATCAGCCAAATGATGATGCCCATGGTTCGTCTCTCCTTGTGATTGAGGTTATTGCGTTGGGGGTGGACGCAGTGTCCGCAGATGAACGTGATGGCAATGTCTGCGGAATCAGTCATTTGCGTGATGAACAGGTGATGATCCGTGGACCATTCACGATCGCGAAGGGGGCGTGGAGGGCGATCCCGGAATCGGCCACTGGCGGCGGGTGCTTACACTGGCATCCGTGACCCACATCCCCGACCTGCTACCTGCCCGCTCCGTGCCGCTCGTCGGCTGGGTGCCGCGCGATCGCGCGGTCGCGCCCCAGGCGCAGGCGGCCGCGTGGCTGGCCCGGGAAGCCACGTTCGACGCTGCGGCCATTGCCTTCGAACGTGACGCGCACGGTCGACCGAACCTGCAGCCGCCGCTGCAGGCATGGGACTGCAACTGGAGCCACAGTGGTGACGGCCTGCTGGTGGCGGCTGGCCAACACCTGCGGGCCGGCGTCGAACTGGAATGGCTCCGGCCGCGACCGCGCGCCCTCCAGCTGGCCGAGCGGTTCTTCGCGCCACCGGAGTTCGACTGGGTGCGGGCCGCGCCGGACGACGCGGGCGAATCGCGCTTCCTGCGCCTGTGGTGCGCAAAGGAGGCGGTACTGAAGGCGCACGGCCGCGGCCTGGCGTTCGGCCTGGATCGCCTGCAATTTGTCGAACGCGAAGGCGCCTTGGTGCTGCACGCCTGCGACGCGGC
>CBFGOS010000380.1:0-2526 GCA_965650425.1 uncultured Lysobacter sp.
TGGGCGGGCTTTATCCCGGCGCGGCGCAGGATTACCGGGCGCATCGCCTGACCCCTGTGCTGAACGATCTGGGCCAAGTGAATGCGCGCCGCGCAGCTGACCGTGCGCGGCCAGTACCGTGCTGGCGCCGCCGAAGGCCGCGCGGTGCCGGGTTACGCCGATGAGTTGGGCGCCGCCTCGGACACCGAAACCTTCGTCGCGCTCAAGGCCGAGGTGCGCAACTGGCGCTGGGCCGGCGTGCCGTTCTACCTGCGCACCGGCAAGCGCCTGCCCGAGCGCTCGTCGGAGATCGTGGTGACCTTCCGCAAGGTGCCGCATTCGATCTTCGACGAAGGCGAGGGCGGTGCCCGGCTGGCGCCCAACAAGCTGGTGCTGCGCCTGCAACCCGACGAAGGCGTGACCTTGTGGCTGATGAACAAGGTGCCCGGCCCGGGCGGGCTGCGCCTGCGCCACGTGCCGATGGACCTGAGTTTTGCCGAGGCCTTCGGCGGGCGTCAGGCCGATGCCTACGAACGCCTGCTGGGCGACGTGGTGCGCGGCAACCAGATGCTGTTCATGCGCCGCGACGAGGTCGAGGCGGCGTGGCAGTGGATCGACCCGATCCGTGCCGCGTGGCAGGCCGCGCACGAAGCGCCCAAGCCGTACACCGCAGGCACCTGGGGCCCGAGCGCCGCCGTCGCGCTGATCGAGCGTGACGGCCGCACGTGGCACGAGGACGCGGACTGAGCACGTACGGGATCCCTGCATGACCGCCGCCACCGCCTCTGCGCGCAGCGCCACCAGCACCGGTGCTGCTGCCAACGTCAACCATATCCGAACCCGCATGCCCCTCTCGAAAGCCGCTGCCATGCCCGCCATCGACATCCCGCACGTGCGCGCACGTGACTTCGCCGACGCCGTGGCCCTGGCCGAGGGCCTCGCCAGCGCCGTTGCCACCGACCTGCGTCGCGCGATTGCCGAGCGCGGCGTGGCGACGATCGCGCTGGCCGGCGGCAACACCCCGCGCCGCTTCCTGCAGGCACTTTCGCGGCTACCGCTGGACTGGGCCAAGGTGCGCGTGCTGCCGGTGGACGAGCGCTGGGTTCCCAACACCGATCCGCGCTCCAACGAGCGGCTGCTGCGCGAGCACCTGCTGCAGGGCGTGGCGGCCACCGCGCAACTGCTGCCGCTGTATCGCCCGGTCGAGACGCCGGAAGTGGCGCTGCAATCGGTGGCGGGCGACATCGCCCACCGTGCGCTGCCACTGGACGTGGCGGTGCTGGGCATGGGCGAGGACGGCCACGTCGCCTCGCTGTTTCCCGACCTGGTACGCCGCGACGTCGGCCTGTCACCCGGTGGCCGCGCCCCGGTGTTGGCGATCCGCACGGCCGCCGCGCCGGAGCCGCGCATTACCCTGACCTTGAGCGCGATCTTCACCGCACCCGCGCTGTACCTGCATATCGAAGGTGCCAGCAAGCGCCGCGTGCTCGCCGACGCGCTGGCCGACGGCGTGAATCCCGGCACTGCCCTGCCGGTGCATGCTTTCGTGACCGGCGCGCCGATCCCGCCTGCGCTGTATTGGTGCCCGTGAGCCGTCCCGGCCGCGCCACGGCGACGAGCCTTCTGGAGTAAACCCGCATGTCCGTCCCGCTGAATCCTGTCATCGCCGAGGTCACGCGTCGCATCGTGGCGCGCAGCCGCGACCGCCGCGCCGCGTACCTGTCGCGCATCGATGCCGCCTCCGGTCCGCGTGCCCACCGCACGCAACTGTCGTGCGGCAACCTTGCGCACGGCTTCGCCGCCTGCAGCCCCAGTGACAAGGCGCTGCTGCGCGGTGGCGTGGCACCCAACCTGGGCATCGTCACCGCGTACAACGACATGCTCTCGGCGCACCAGCCGTTTGAGCAGTTCCCGTTCCTGATCCGCAACGCCGCGCGCGAAGTGGGCGCCACCGCGCAGGTGGCCGGCGGTGTGCCGGCGATGTGCGACGGCGTGACCCAGGGGCAGGCCGGCATGGAGCTGTCGTTGTTCTCGCGCGACGTGATCGCCATGTCCACCGCGGTGGCGTTGTCGCACGACATGTTCGACGCCGCGTTGTACCTGGGCGTGTGCGACAAGATCGTGCCGGGGCTGCTGATCGGCGCGCTGAGCTTCGGCCACCTGCCCGCGGTGTTCGTGCCGGCGGGGCCGATGACCTCGGGCCTGCCCAACGACGAGAAGTCACGCGTGCGCCAGCGCTACGCCGAGGGCAAGGCCACGCGCGAGGAACTGCTGGAGGCCGAGGCGCAGAGCTACCACGCGCCGGGCACCTGCACGTTCTACGGCACCGCCAACTCCAACCAGATGCTGATGGAGCTGATGGGCCTGCACCTGCCGGGCGCCAGCTTCGTCAATCCCAACACGTCGCTGCGCAATGCGTTGACCACGGCGGCGACCAAGCGTGCGGCACAGATCACCGCGCTGGGCGAAGACTTCCGCCCCATCGGGCGAATCGTCGACGAGCGCGCCATCGTCAACGGCGTCATCGGCTTGCACGCCACGGGCGGC
>CBFGOS010000381.1:0-2525 GCA_965650425.1 uncultured Lysobacter sp.
CCTGGCGTGTCCCGACATGGGCGGGTGATTCGAGTCGCGCCGCGCCTTCCAGCCGCAAGGTGCCTCCGTCCGGCATTTCCAATGGTTGAGCGCCGCACCAGACGGCGCGCCAGTCGGTCGGGAGTGCTTCAAGCAGGGGCCCGACGTGCAGGAGATCACGCCATCCGCGCACCGCCTGCCCCTCCCAGGCGAACATTGCCTGGGCATCGGCGCGCGCGGGCAACACGTCGTGCTCGATGCGTGCGATCCCTTCGGCTGGCAACGCCGGCAGTCCAAGATGCGTCACCCACAGGCGCAGCACGCGCGCGCGGCGCGCCGTGGGCAGCCCCAGCAGGGCCTGCCGCGACAGCACGGCAGGGTCGGCGGTGGCCGCCAGGGCGAGATGGCCTGCATCGTCGGCATTCAGCAGCGCGGACGCTTCCTCGCAATGGCGTGCGGCCATGGCAAATACGCTGTCGGCGGCCGGCCAGCGTTCGCGCAGCAGTGGCATCACGCGGTTGCGGAGAAAGTTGCGATCAAACGTGGTGTCGGCGTTGCTCGGGTCTTCCAGCCAGCGCAGCCCGTTCGCGAGGGCGTACGCGCGCAGGCCATCGCGTGCCGTGCGAAGCAGCGGCCTCCACACGCGATGGCCACCCAGCGCGCTCCATCGCCGCATCGCCGCCAAACCATCGGGTCCGGACCCGCGCAATGCGCGCAGCAGGAACGTCTCGGCCTGGTCGTCCAGGTGGTGGGCGAGGACCAGCACTTCGCCGTTTGCCAGCTGGCGGGCGAATGCAGCGCGGCGGGCGTGGCGCGCCGCTGCCTCCCATCCTTCGCCCCCCTCGGGGAGCACGCGCACGCGCTCCACCGCGAGCGGTACGCCGAGCGCGGCGCAAACGTCCGTGCAATGGGCGGTCCAGAGTTCGGCATCGGCTTGCAGGCCGTGGTGCACGTGCACCGCACGCAGGCCGCGTTCGCGAACCTGCGGCATCGCCGCCAGCCGGTGCAGCAGCACGCTGGAGTCCAGGCCACCGCTGAATCCCATGCATAGTGGCGCCGCGGGCAGGTCGTCGAAGGGCGGCAGCAGCGCGGTGGACGTGGGCATCCGAAGATGGTGCCAGACAACGGCCTCACTGGCGCCGCGCGCAAGACGGGACCTGCGCGGAATTGGAAAACAGTGGCCCACGGCCGTAGCCTTCGAAGCCGTGGCCCGGGCCCCATGTTGTCCGTCCACCCCGTCGGGAGTCCTTCCTTGTCCAAGCTGTTCGAGCCATTGGCGCAGCGGTCCCTTCAACTGCGCAACCGCATCGTTGTTTCGCCCATGTGCCAGTACTCGGCCAATGCCGGCGTGCCGAATGAGTGGCACTTGGTCCATCTGGGGAGCCGCGCGGTGGGTGGGGCCGCGGTGGTCGTCGCCGAGGCGACGGCGATCTCGCCCGAAGGGCGGATTTCCCCGTACGACACCGGGCTCTGGAATGAGGCCCAGGCGGCGGCGTGGATGCCGATCAATGCCTTCGTCGCGGAACAAGGAGCGATTCCTGCCGTGCAACTGGCCCATGCGGGTCGCAAGGCAAGCACCGATGCGCCGTGGCGCGGCCATGGTGCGGTTCCGCCCTCCGCGGGGGGATGGATTCCCGTGGGGCCGTCCGCACTGGCGTTCGACGCCTCGTCACCGGTGCCGTTGGCGCTGGACGAGGCGGGAATCCGCAAGGTGGTGGAGGATTTCGTGGCGGCCGCCCGGCGTGCCCATGACGCCGGCTTCCCCTTGATTGAAATCCATGCCGCGCACGGTTACCTGCTGCACGAATTCCTGTCGCCGCTCTCCAACCACCGCGAGGATTGCTACGGCGGCAGCTTCGACAACCGCGTGCGGCTGCTGCTGGAGGTGGTCGAAGCCGTGCGGGCCGCGTGGCCCGCGGAGCTGCCGGTGTGGGTGCGAATCTCCGCCACCGACTGGGCCGAGGGCGGGTGGGACGTCGAGCAGAGCATCGAGCTGGCGAGGCGCCTGCGCGAACGCGACGTGGACCTCGTCGATGTGTCCAGCGGCGGGCTGGTGCCCAACGCCCGAATTCCGTTGGAGCCGGGTTACCAGGCGCCGTTCGCGCAGCGCCTGCGGCAGGAGGCAGGTATCGCCACCGGTGCCGTCGGGCTGATCACCGAGCCGGCGCACGCCGAGGCACTCGTGGCCAATGGCGTGGCCGACGTCGTGCTCATGGGGCGCGAGTTGCTGCGCGACCCTTACTTCCCGCGTCGTGCGGCGCATGCGCTGGGGGCGGAGCTGCCAACACCACCGCAGTACCTGAGGGCCTGGTAACGAAAAACCGCGCCCGAGGGCGCGGTTTTCCTTAGGGCAACCCAGGCAGGCGAGCAGGGCTCAGGCCGCTTCGTACGCCCCGTAGCCACGCAGTCGCTCGTAGCGGCGCTGCAGAAGCTCTGGCACGGGAACGTTTTGCAGCGCATCCAGTTCGTTGAGCAGCACGGCCTTCAGTCGCTTGGCCATCTGCTTCGGGTTGCGGTGCGCGCCGCCGGTGGGCTCGCGCACCACC
>CBFGOS010000382.1:0-2523 GCA_965650425.1 uncultured Lysobacter sp.
GCCGAGCTGGTGAAGATCGACGCGAAATCCATCGGCGTCGGCCAGTACCAGCACGACGTGTCCCAGCTCAAACTGGCGCGCAGCCTGGATGCGGTGGTGGAAGACTGCGTGAACGCCGTCGGGGTGGATGTCAACACGGCGTCCGCCGCCCTGCTGGCACGTATCTCCGGCCTCAACACGACGCTGGCGCAGAACATCGTGCAATTCCGCGATGCGAACGGTGCGTTCAAGTCCCGCGACGAGCTGAAGAAGGTGCCGCGCCTCGGCGAGAAAACCTTCGAACAGGCCGCCGGCTTCCTCCGTGTGATGAACGGCGACAACCCGTTGGACGCCTCGGCGGTGCACCCGGAAACCTACCCGCTGGTGCAACGTATTGCCCAGGACACCGGCCGCGACATCCGCTCGCTGATCGGCGACTCGGCATTCCTCAAGCGCCTCGACCCGAAGAAATTCACCGACGAGAAGTTCGGCCTGCCGACCGTCACCGACATCCTCGGCGAACTGGACAAGCCCGGCCGCGACCCGCGCCCCGAGTTCAAGACCGCCGAGTTCCAGGACGGCGTGGAGACCCTCAAGGACCTCAAGCCGGGCATGGTGCTGGAAGGCGTGGTGACCAACGTGACCAACTTCGGCGCCTTCGTCGACATCGGCGTGCACCAGGACGGTCTGGTGCACATTAGCGCGCTGTCGGAGAAGTTCGTCAAAGACCCCTATGAAGTGGTCAAGGCCGGCGACATCGTCAAGGTCAAGGTCATGGAAGTGGACATCCCGCGCAACCGCGTCGGTCTGTCCATGCGCATGAGCGACACCCCCGGCGAGAAGGTCGAAGGCCCGCGCGGCGGCGGTCAGCCCAACCGTGGCGGCCAACCGCGCCAGTCCCAGGCCGCACGCAGCACGGGCGCCGCGCAACCGGCCGGCGGCGGTGCCATGGCCGCGCTGTTCGCCAACGCCAAGCAATTGAAGAAAAAGTGACCGAACGCCCGCGGCCAGCCAGCCGCGGGCTTCGTCAGTAGGGGCGAGTTCATTCGCCAAACGAACCCAAGGCGGACGAATGGATTCGCCTCCTCCGGGAAAACCGCAGGAGTTGCCCATGGATATTCCCGAAGACCTGCAATTCAGCAACTTCAGCCGGCTCATCGGCTGCCGCGTCCATCGCCTGGGCGAAGGCGAGGCCGAGATCGCCCTGAGCATGGCCGACCACCTGCGCAACCGGGGCGGCAAGCTGCACGGCGGCGCGCTGTTCAGCCTGATGGACACCGCAATGGGCCTGGCCTGCTCGACCGCCCACGGCTTCGACCGGCAGAGCGTGACGCTGGAATGCAAGATCAACTACATCCGCGCCGTCGGCGAAGGCGATGTGATCTGCCATGCCCGCGTCCTGCACGCCGGCCGTACCACCCTGGTGGTGGAGGCCGACATCCGCCAGGACGACACCCTGGTCGCCAAGGGACAAGGCACCTTCGCTCAGCTGTAACGCCGAAGTGGCCCCAAGGCTCTATGATGAAAAGCCTGGATACCCCTGGCCTCTTGTAGACACGCCGCGCTGCCCCCATATTGGCGCGACACTGCCTAGGAAACTGACTCTTGAGCGACCTCCTTTCCCGCCGCCTGGCCCTGCTCGGCGAGCGCGCCCATCTCTCCCTGCTCGAACAGTGCCTGCACGGCATCGAGCGGGAATGCCTGCGTGTGGATGCCGATGGCCAGCTGTCGCTGAGCCCGCACCCCGCCGCACTGGGCTCCGCGCTGACCCATCCGCAGATCACCACCGACTATTCCGAGGCCCTGCTGGAGTTCATCACGCCGGCCGAGCAGGACCCGGCGCTGACACTGGACGATCTGGATCGCATCCACCGCTTCGTCTACGCCAAGCTCGATGGGGAGTTCCTCTGGAGCGCCTCGATGCCCAGCCAGTTGCCGGACGAGGAGACCATTCCCATCGCCCGCTACGGCGACTCGCTGATCGGCCGCCTCAAGTACGTCTACCGCAAGGGCCTGGCGCTGCGCTACGGCAAGACCATGCAATGCATCGCCGGCATTCACTACAACTTCAGCCTGCCCGAGACGCTCTGGCCGGTCCTCAAAGCCTTCGAGGGCGACCCGCAGAGCGACCGCGACTACCAGTCGGCGCGCTACATCGCGCTGATCCGCAACTTCCGACGCTACAGCTGGCTGTTGATGTATCTGTTCGGCGCCTCGCCGGCGGTGTGCGCCAGCTTCCTCAAGGACCGCGAGCACAACCTCGAGCGGCTGGACGATTGCACCCTGTACCTGCCCTGGGCGACCAGCCTGCGGATGAGCGACCTCGGCTACCAGAACAACGCCCAGGCCAGCCTGCGCCCCTGCTACAACGACCTGGACAGCTATCTGGCCAGCCTGCGCCAGGCGGTGTCGACGCCTTACCCGCCGTATCAGGCCATCGGCACACAGCAGGGCGGCGAGTGGCTGCAGCTCAACACCAACGTGCTGCAGATCGAGAACGAGTACTACTCGAGCATCCGTCCCAAGCGGGTGGCCAACCGCGGC
>CBFGOS010000383.1:0-2517 GCA_965650425.1 uncultured Lysobacter sp.
ACCCGGGCCAGGCGATGCCGTTGTTCAACGGCGAAGAGCTGCGCCACTTCATCGAACTGGCCGACTACGTCACGGTCAACGACTACGAGTCCAACCTGCTGCAGGAGCGCACCGGCTGGAGCGAGAAGGACATCGTGCAGCGGGTGAAGGCGTACATCTGCACGCGCGGTCCGAAGGGTGCGGAGATCCACACCGCGGAGAAGACGTTCGACGTGCCACCGGCACACGAGCGCCGCGTCACCGACCCGACCGGTTGCGGCGATGCATTCCGCGCGGGCCTGATCTTCGGCATCGAGAAGGGCTACGACTGGATGACGATCGGCCGCATCGGCAACCTGATGGGCGCGCTGAAGGTGGAGCATCCGGGCACGCAGAACCAGCGCTTCGACTACGAAGAGTTTGCCGAGCAGTTCAAGCAGCAGTTCGGGTACGCGCTTTAAGGCCATGCGCTGAGACGCGGGGCGACTGCGGGAGTACCGCGCGTCGCCCCTCGGATGTGGTCGCGACGCGCCCGTGTGCCGGCAGCACCTACATCACGTGCGCCAGCCACAGCAGTTCCGGCTGGGCGAGCTTCTCGAATTCGGCGTAGGGCATGCGCACCGCATCCGTGTGCGTCCCGGCGTTGAAGGCGATCTCCGGCTGCTGCGCCAGGCGCGAGTCGACGTACACCGGCATGCCATACAGGTGGCCGAACGGCGGCATCGCACCGAGTTCGCAGTCAGGGAACGCGTCGCGGAATTCCGCCTCTTCGGCCAGCTCGACCACGAGTCCGCCCAGCGCCAGCGACAGGCGATGGAGGTCGACGCGGTAAGCGGCGGGCATGACCATCATCGCCAGTGCGCCATCGATCTTGAGCATCACGGTCTTGGCGAACAACTCGCGCCGGACATGCGCGGCGGCAGCGGTGTCGAGCGCAGTGATGGAGTGCTCGTGGGGCAGCGGGGTGTAGTGCGCGTGCTGCGCATCGAGCAGGTTGTGCAAACGGGGCGAAAGCATGGCGGCCTCCCGGAAGGCGTACGCCTGCGCTCCACGCGGCGTCGCCGCACGTGACGGGGCGCGGGGTTCCGCCTCGCGCCGGCATGGCGGGCGATCCGCGCGCCATGCCGGGAGCTTACTCCTGCGATGGAAACAAGACGTAAATTCCAGCGCTTACTGCGGCCACTTCGGCAGCGAGGTGGTATCCAGCGCGGCGACTTCGAACACCGCGGTGCGCGTGCCGCCGGCCTTCACCGGGAATTCGATCTCGACCACCTTGGCGTCGCGGGCGAGTTTCCACAGCGCCTTCTCATCCTCGATGAACATCGCGATGGCCTCGTCGGTCTTCGGGCGCGTGGCGGCCATCGACTTGGGTGCGGCATCGTCGGCCTTCACCTTGACCTTGCAACCGGCGTAGCAGTTGAAGTCACCGGCCTCCAGCACGAGGTAGCTGCTGGTGCCCCACTCCGGGTGGTCACGGAAGATCAGGCGCACCGGCTGGGCACCGCTGCCACTGGTGTCCACCGGCTCCTGCGAATAGATCGACGCGGACAGCTGGCTGCCGTTGCCCACCGGTTCATTGCCATACGACCACAGCGAGGCCTGGCGGCGCTGCTCGCGCGCCTCGGTGGCCTTGGCAACGGCATCGGCATGGCGCTCCTTGATGCGCCCCGCGGCCGTGCTGTCCGGGTACTTGTCGATCAGCACGTCGCCATGCGCCTTGGCCAACTCCCAATTGTGGCGGCCGTACTCGGCGTCGAACTGCTTGGCGGCCTCATCGGCGGCCTGCTCCATCGCGGCCTTCTGGCGCGCGGCGGCCGCGGCAGGGTCCTCGGCGGGCTTGCAGGCAACCACCGCCAGCGCGGCGGCCAGCGACAGGGCGAGACGGAGCGTGGTGGGCTTGTTCGGTGCGGTCATCGGGGCTGTCCTCGTTCGATCAGCGCGACCACTGCATCGGCAACGGCCGCAGGTTGTTCCATCAGTGACATGTGGCCGCAGCCGTCCAGCAGCACCTTGGCGGCCTGTGGCATGCGCGCGGCGTAGAGATCGAGTGCACTGGGATCGATCACCGCGTCCTGGCGGCACCATAGCAGCAGCGCGGGCTGGCGGATGTGCGCGGCCTCATCCCCCGGCAGGAAACGTTCGTCGCCGCGACCGATGCGGTCGAGCACGGCCTGTTCGAAGGCGGCCTCGCGCTGGCGACGCGCAATGTAGATGCCGTCCGCCGGCCAAGGGATCCACGGCTTGGCGTCATCGACATGGAACACAGTGTCGAGGTAGCGGTGCATCGTGGCGACATCGTGCACTTCAAACGGGTTGCGTCCGGCGAGCACTTCCTCACCAAAACGGTTGTCGGCGAAGCGCACGCCGGCGGCATCGAGCAGGCCGACGCGGTCGATCAATTCGGGATGGCGCGCCGCCACCAGCGCGGCGATGCCGCCGCCCATCGAGTGGCCCAGCAGCACGGTCGGCCGCCCGGGCTGGCGCACGGCGTTGACGAAGGCCGCCACGATTTCGGCGCGGTGGTAGCCCCAGGTCTTG
>CBFGOS010000384.1:0-2516 GCA_965650425.1 uncultured Lysobacter sp.
GCGCCTGCCACCGCAACGAGCCCTCGGGCGCGCTGCACGGCATCCTGCGCGTGCGTGGTTTCACTCAGGACGACGGCCACATCTTCTGCACCGAAGACCAGATCGAACCTGAAGTGCGCGCCTTCCACCAGCAGGCGCTCGGCGTCTACGAGGCGTTCGGCTTCAGCGACATCCAGATCAAGATCGCGCTGCGCCCGGATTCGCGCCTGGGTGATGACGCCACCTGGGACAAGGCGGAAGACGCCCTGCGTTCGGCCCTGCGTGCTGCGGGCGTGGAGTGGGAGGAGCTGCCGGGCGAGGGCGCTTTCTACGGTCCCAAGATCGAGTACCACCTCAAGGACGCCATCGGCCGCACCTGGCAGCTGGGCACCATGCAGGTCGACTTCATGATGCCGGGCCGCCTTGGCGCCGAGTACGTGGACGAGCACAGCCAGCGACGCCACCCGGTGATGCTGCACCGGGCCATCGTCGGCTCGATGGAGCGCTTCATCGGCATCCTGATCGAACACCATGCCGGCCAGTTCCCGGCCTGGCTGGCCCCGATCCAGGCCGTGGTCATGAACATCACCGACGCCCAGGCCGAATATGTGGCCGAGGTCCGGAAAACCCTTGCAAATCAAGGGTTCCGGGTCGAGGCGGATTTGCGGAACGAAAAGATCGGCTATAAGATTCGCGAGCACACCCTGCAGCGCGTGCCGTATCTGCTGGTCGTTGGCGACCGCGAGCGGGACAATGGCGAGGTGTCCGTGCGTACGCGGGGAGGGGAGGATCTGGGGACGATGTCCGTCGCCGATTTCGCCTCGCGTTTGCAGGGTGAAGGCGCCCGTTAAGCGCCGCGTGTAAGCTATAGGCCCGTCCCGCCGGAGTGCGGGACGGTACGATCCATTACGGAGATTGCAACATCAGTACCCCCGAAAAGCCCAACCGCAAGAACCAGGAGATCCGCGTACCGCGCGTGCGCGTGATCGGTAGCGACGGCGAAATGATCGGCGTGCTTTCGCGCGACGAAGCGCTGCGCATGGCCGAGGAAGAGGGTTTGGACCTCGTCGAGATCCAGCCCAACGCGGATCCGCCGGTCTGCAAGATCATGGACTTCGGCAAGTTCAAGTTCGAGATGCAGAAGAAGGCGAACGAGGCCAAGAAGAAGACCAAGCAGGTCGAGATCAAGGAACTCAAGTTCCGGCCCGTGACCGACGAAGGCGACTACCAGATCAAGCTGCGCAACATGCGCCGCTTCCTGGAGGAAGGCGACAAGGTCAAGGTCAACATCCGCTTCCGTGGCCGCGAGATGAGCCACCAGGAACTGGGTCGCGAGATGGCGTCGCGCATCGAGGCGGATTTGGGCGAGGACATCGTGGTCGAGTCGCGGCCGCGGTTGGAAGGTCGCCAGATGGTCATGATGATTGCGCCGAAGAAGAAGCAGTAAGGGGTGAGGGGGCGGCTGCCGGGTATCCCGGTCATTCGCTCCCCGATACTCGCTCGGTGACCGAACTACCCGGCAGCCGCCTTCAGACTCTGAGGCGGCTGTTTCTTTTTCGGCTGGTGGAGGGGGTGTTTGCTGCCCCCGAGCGGAAGGTCGTCCCGCTCGGGTGAGGGTGGGCATCAAACACAAGAGCAAAGGGCCGAGGGCAGGTTTGCTTGGCTTTGCTCTCCCCCCGCCAACTTGGCGATTGCAGTCTTTCTTGCCCTTGCCCTTGCCCTTGCTTCGACGTTTGCTCGTCCATCAGTAGCGGGTTGGGTTGGGGGCGCCCCTCGGGTGTTCCGGGCACCAAGCGGATAACGGGCCGCGACTGCCCGGAACACCCGAGGGGCGCCGCCCTTGACCCCAAGCCGCGACGCCTTTGATTCCAAAGGGAAAGATTGCATTCCCCCACCACCCCCGCCATAATGTGCGGCCCGCTAACCCGGGATTGTTGTACGCAGTAGCACGGACCCGTCGGGGTCTTCCTTGGAAGATCAACGACTTATAGCCGGCAAGGGCAGGACGGAAAGCGTGGCGACAGCCACCGCCCAGGCCAGTGACCAACATCCGAAAGGACATCGCAATGCCCAAGATCAAGAGCAGCCGTGCGGCAGGCAAGCGCTTCCGCAAGACGGCATCCGGCAAGTTCAAGTGCGGCCACGCCAACCGCAGCCACATTCTCACCAAGAAGGCGACCAAGCGTAAGCGCAACCTGCGCCAGACGAACCACGTCCGTGCGGAAGACGCCGGCCGTATCACTCGCATGCTGCCGTACGCCTAAGGGAGAACTGAGAAATGGCACGAGTCAAGCGTGGCGTGCAAGCGCGCCGTCGTCACAAGAAGATCCTGAAGGCCGCGAAGGGCTACTACAACGCCCGTCGCAAGGTTTTCCGCGTCGCCAAGCAGGCGGTCACCAAGGCGCTGCAGTACGCCTACATCGGCCGCAAGCAGAAGAAGCGCAATTTCCGTTCGCTGTGGATCACCCGCATCAATGCGGCCGCCCGCATCAACGGCATGAGCTACAGCCGCTTCATGAACGGCCTGATGAAGGCCG
>CBFGOS010000385.1:0-2510 GCA_965650425.1 uncultured Lysobacter sp.
GCCTGAACTGCGGGTACAGCAAGTGCGGATGACGCCAACCATCTGATGAGACATGAAGAAAGGGCCCGGTGGGCCCTTTCTTTTTGGCTCCGTCCGCACTTCCCTCGTCCGCTGCGAACGGGCCGCGGCCGGTCCCAAGCTGTTGCCAACGTCGCCGGTTGCCCCGTTTCACGGAGCGCGGGACTCACCCTCGTCGCAACCGAACTGGTCCTCGTTGCTGGCCAGGGCGTTGCCTGACACTCCTCCCGTCCCCGGCAGTGCTTGGGATTGCGCGAAGTGTCGATGCACGTCGAACGCCACGTTGATCTCCGCGGTGGACCATGGGCGACTGTGTCCAGCCACCTTCTGCGTCCAGGCCTGGAAGCTAGTGCGCGGGCCGATCTTGAGCGCGCCTTCCCGCTGGAACGGGGCGTCCGGGCGGCCCGCCCAGGTGACCTCGGTGACGCGTTCGCGGCGAAGCAGCAGCAACCATTGGTTGCGCACCATGCGGATCGCCAGCAGGCCGGCGTATGGGCACCCCACATCGGTGGTCCAATCCGCCCGTGCGTCAGTCCAGAACAAATTGTCGTGCACCTCGCCGAGGAGCTTGGAAACGTGCTTCTGGGCGTCAGCGGAAAGGATCCCCTGTTGGCCAACGTCGGCAGTCGTGTCGATCCAGCACGCCGATTGGGTACCAAAAGCCTTTCGAATGGCAGCGATTTCGCGCTCGCCCAGCTGGCGTGTGCTCCGCGTGGAGGATGGGGTGAGGAACGGCAACTCGTCACGCAGCTTGGCCGCCAACCGGCTGGTGCGACGCAACTCCTCGGACTCCACGCGAAGCGACACGAACAAGCCAAACAGATAGGCGGCCCGGCGCGAGGCGGGGCTCACCGCGCGCGGCTCCAGGTGATGGCAGGCAATCAATCCCCAGAGCCGGCCCTCGCATACGATCGAAATCGACATCGAGGCGGCCACGCCCATGTTGGCAAGGTATTGCAGGTGGACCGGGGAGACGCTGCGCAGGTACGCCTGTCCCAGATCGACTTCTGTCCCATCCTGCGTGTGCTGGGGCACCAAGGGTTGGGGGGCATAGTGGATGTCGGGAATGATGCGCACGCGGTTTCGGACGTCTAGCTCCCGGGCCTGCGCGGGGATGTCGGTGGCGGGGAGGCGAAGGCCCAGATAGGACGGAACCCCGTCGGCGCGCGACTCTGACGCCACTTCTCCGGACAGGTCTTCCAGGAAGCGGTAGACCATGACACGGTCATACCCCGTCAGCTGGCGCACCTCATGGGCCACGACGTCAAGCAGCGTCTCCTGCACGGTGGAGGTAAGCGCGATGACCATCTTCTGGGACAGTTCCTGCGCGGAGCGACGGTCGTTCCCTTGGGCCTCGAACTCGATGTGGGCGAAGCCTTGGCTGACGTGCAAACCCAGTTCGTGGATTGCACCATAAGGGCCGAGGTTGGTCGATACGACGGGAACAGGTGGCTGCCCCGATGCCATCGTTGCGGCCGCGTTGCGCAGTGCGGTCGAGGCTTCGGCATCGAGAAGCGCAGAAAGCGCCATCCCCACCATGTCTTCCACCGCAATGCCGAACATCGAGTCCGCGTTGGCGCTCGCATGGGCGATGGTCCAATCCTCCAGCGTCACGCTCAGCAGGACGCCGTGTGGCTGGAGCGCCCCACAAAGGTGAATGGGCTCCTGGGAGCACTGGTCCAGGACGGGCTGTGGGATCACGGTTGCTCCGGCAGGTCGTGGAATCGGAAACAGCCTTCCACCAGGTTGAAGGTTGTCAGCGCTGCATCAATGACCGGGCGACGAAGGGAGGCGGGCACGGTGTCCAGAGCGGTCAGGAAATCAGGCCACGCCGACGTATCCCGGGCTTCGGCATTTACGAACGAGGCGCCTGAATCAGGTGACAACCCCAACGCGGCGACCCGTTTGACCAGGGTTCTTGCGCCGAGTGAGGCGCCCTCCACCACGTAGCGTGCACCCCACTCGGAGCCTTGGGGCAGCGACACGGGCGACGGCAGTGGGAGTGGTGACAGCTGCAACGCGCGGAGATCCGCCTGCAGGTGTTCGCACCGATGTTTCAGGAACCAAGCGCTGTGGCCAGACGAGCGCAGCGACGTGGCGAGCGTGAGCATGAAGCCATGCATGCTGCGCACGTAGCGCTGGTAGTCGACCAGGTGCGTGAAATCGCCTACCAGACGCTCAAGCTCGCCGTGAATGGGATTCGTGGCCGCGCGCAATTCGGCGCGAAGAGACGCATGACTCAACCACTACCTCCCCGACTGACCAAGCCCCACGGCTTGCGCCTGGGGCTGCAGCCCCCAGCCTTTCGCACAAACCAAACGATGGCTTGTAACACAGCTCCTGTGTAGCGCGCGTGTAGGAGCGCGCACCCAATCACCAGATCAAATCGTCGGGCACCTTGAACTGCGCGTAGTACGCATCGTCCTCGGACGTCGCGGCCGCCTGCTCCGATCCCGCCGCCTGCCCATGATCCAGCACGATCATGCTGGCAT
>CBFGOS010000386.1:0-2508 GCA_965650425.1 uncultured Lysobacter sp.
GGCAAAGCCGGCCGCCAGCAACAGGGCCAACAGCCACCAAACGGTGAGTTTCAGCCGCGGATGCATACCGTAGTCCCCGCCTGCTGCGATAATGAAACCGATGCCGCGCCCGCACGGCCCACGACCACCCCAAGCGCACCCGTGCGCCGGAGCACAGCCATGAAGACCCTGATCATCGTCGGCGTCCTGATCCTCATTCTCTGGAACCTTGGGGCCGGCCTCTATTACATGCTGGTGGACAAGGGGGAGAGCAAGCGCACGGTCAATGCGCTCACCAAGCGCGTCGCGCTTTCCGTTGCGCTGATCCTTGGCATCGTTGTCTCTGCCCAGATGGGTTGGATCGAGTTCCACGGCGTCGGCCACTGAGCGACGACACCTACCGGCACCCGCACCGCGGTTTCAGCAGCGCCACAAGGCGCGCGTCACCCGGGTTCCAAACGACCAACGGGCCGGCAATCGCCGGCCCGTCGTGTTTCCAGCCTGCCGCTCGCTTACAGGACGTAGACGAACAGGAACAGGCCCAGCCACACCACGTCGACGAAGTGCCAATACCACGCCACCGCTTCGAACGCGAAGTGGTCGTCCTTGGTGAAATGGCCCTTCAGGCAGCGCAGCCAGATGATCGCCAGCATGAGGGTGCCGAGGGTCACGTGCGCGCCGTGGAAGCCGGTGAGCATGAAGAAGGTGGAGCCGTAGATGCCCGAACCCAGGGTCAGGTTCAATTCGTTGTAGGCGTGGATGTATTCCTCGGCCTGGTAGTACAGGAACGTGGCGCCCAGCAGCACGGTCAGGCCCAGGAACACGAGGAGCTGCTTGCGGTGGCCGGCCTTGAGCGCGTGGTGCGCGATGGTCACGGTCACGCCCGAGGTCAGCAGGATCAGCGTGTTGAGCAGCGGCAGGCCCCAGGCCGGGATGGTCTGGTACGCGCCACCGATGTTGCCCGGGCCATTGCTCGGCCACGCGGCGCTGAAGCCTTCCCACAGCAGGCTGTTGGTCATCACGCCGTCACCCTCGCCACCCAGCCACGGCATCGCGTACTGGCGCGCGTAGAACAGGGCGCCGAAGAACGCGGCGAAGAACATCACTTCGGAGAAGATGAACCACATCATTCCCATGCGGAACGATACGTCCACCTGCTTGTTGTAGTTGCCGCCGACCGACTCGCGGATCACGTCGCCGAACCAGCCGAACAACACGCCGCACAGCAGCGCGATGCCGACAAAGAAGGTGGGCATGCCCCAGCTGACTTCGTTGAACCAGCTGGCCAGGCCAACCATGGTCACGAACAGCGCGATCGAACCGAGGAACGGCCAGCGGCTGCTGTGCGGAACGAAGTAGTGGTTGGCGTCTGGCGAATGGGCTTGGGCCATGGCGGCAGGTTCCGTTTCAGTAACAGTTACAGGAGGATCACGGCGCGGCGTGCGGCGAGGTGGAACCCGCGCCGGGCAGCTGCGCGGTGAGCGCATCGTTCTTGAAGAAGGTATACGACAGGGTGATCGTCTTCACGTCGGCCGGCAGGTTGGGATCGACGATGAAGCGCACCGGCATGTCTCGCGACTCGCCGGCCTTGAGCGTTTGCGCGGTGAAGCAGAAGCATTCGGTCTTGTTGAAGTAGCCCGAGGCGCGCGCCGGGGCCACCGACGGCACCGCGCTGCCGACCATGTCGCGGTCGCTGGTGTTGCGCGCGTAGTACGTGGTTTCGTACTGCTCGCCCGGCACCACTTCCATCGTCAACTGGTGCGGCTGGAACTGCCACGGCAGCTTGGAGTTCACGCCGCCGTCGAACTCGACCTTGACCGTGCGCGTGACCTTGGTCGCGCCGGCCTTGCCGGCCTCGACCGCGCCGCGCTCCAGGCGGATGCCCAGCACCTTCTCGCAGGCGAGGCGGTACAGCGGCACCAGGCTGAAGGTGAAGCCGAACGCCAGCAGGGCGACCACCACCATCTTGCCCAGGCCCGCGCTGCGGCGGGCTTCGGCCTTCGGGGTGGCAGCCGGCGTTTCCACCGGCCCCTGCGACGGGTCGTGCGCGCTCATCGGCCCAGCACTCCCATCAGCAGGAACACCACGTACACCAGCGCCGCGAGCCCGCCGACGATCCATGCGGTCCGGCGCGCGCGCTTGCGGCGCGCGTCCAGATCTTCAGGGTTGGCGGGATTCGGGCTCATGCCGTTCGGTGCTCAGTGGTCCGGATCAGTGGCTGATGTCGCCGTGGGCGAGATCGCCGTCCTTGATCACCGGCGGGGTCGAGAAGGTGTGGTGCGGCGCCGGCGACGGCACGGTCCACTCCAGGCCCTTGGCGCCTTCCCACGAACGGGCCTCGGCCTTGGCGCCATGCTTCTTCGAGTGCCACAGCACGTAGGCCATGAAGAACGGCGTGACGAACATGCCGAACGCGCCGATCGAGCTGACCAGGTTCCAGTCCGCGAACACCACGTTGTAGTCCGGGATGCGGCGCGGCATGCCGGCCAGGCCCAGGAAGTGCTGCGGGAAGAACAGCAGGTTGACGAA
>CBFGOS010000387.1:0-2487 GCA_965650425.1 uncultured Lysobacter sp.
CAGTAAAAAACCCTTGCCGGACGATGCCGGCAAGGGTTTGGGACAGGCAGCGTAGCGGTTCTTAGAAGCGGTAGTTCACACCGAGCAGGTAGGTGCGGCCCCACTCGATGCGCTCGAGCGGGCGATCCTTGGTGCCGGCATAGGTCTCGTACGCTTCGTTGGTGAGGTTGCTGACCTGGAACAGCAGGCTCAGGCCCGCCAGGGAGCTGGCCTGGCCGAAGGTGTAGCCCACCTGCGCGTCGGTGATGTTCTCGCCCACCACATAGCGCAGCGTGCGGTTGCCGGCGAAGTTGCCGATCTCGCCGATGAAGTCCGAACGCTTGCGCTGGTTGATGCGCGCTTCAAACCCGTTGCGCTCGTAGTAGGCGGTCAGGTTATAGACGCGATCCGACAGGCCGGGCAGGCTGATGTCACCGCCACCGACGCTGCTGGCGCTCTCGGGGTCGCGGATCTTGATGCTGCTGTCGTTGAAGCTGGCGCTGGCCACGACGCCGAAGCCATCCAGCGCGTCGGAGAACAGGTCCAGCGGCAGCGATGCAGTCAGCTCCACGCCCCGCAGCGTGCCGCCCTCGCCGTTGAGCGGCATGGTGAAGTCGCCGATGTTCTGCGCGGGTTGCGTGCCCGGCGGCGGCACGTAGTCGGCCACGAAATCGGAGAAGTCGTAGTCGTCGCGCGTCTGGGTGTAGATGTAGGTCTTCAGGTCCTTGTAGAAGAACGCCGCGGCCACATAGGCCTTGGTGCCGAAGTACTTCTCGTAGGAGATGTCGAAGGCGTTCGCACGCCACGGATCCAGCCGCGGATTGCCGCCGCTGCCGCCGGGGCGGCCGGTGGCAGTGTTGACGCCGAACTCCAGCGAGGCACGCATCTGGTCCACGCGCGGACGTGCGACCTGCTCGGCCAACCCAACGCGCAGGGTCTGCTCATGCGCGAGCATGAAGGCCAGGTTCATGCTCGGCAGTACGTCGGTGTAGGTAACGCCATCCTCGAACGGCTGCACGTTGCTGCCGGCGGGCTGGGTGCTGTCCCAGTAGTTGGCCTTGGACGACTGGTCGACATGCTGCACCTGGACGCCGATGTTGCCGCGCACCGGTACCGAGCCCCACTCGGTGTCGATGTTGGCGCGCACGTAACCGGTGCTGATCTGCTCGTTCACCGTCCACGCCTTCGGAATCAGGTACGAGAGGTTCTCGACCGGATTGAAGGTCATGTAGCGTGCGACCGCTCCCGGTACGTTCCAGGACGGGATCTTGCCGACGCCGGCGAAACCCAGGTCGACCAGGCCGTACTGCAGGTCGTCGCCAATCGTGGTGATGCCCTGCGCGCCGAGGTTGATCGGGCCTTCGGGCTGGCGCTTGGCCTTTTCACGGTCGGCGTAGTTCAGGCCCAGGTCGAAGTCGGCGAACCAGCCGAGCGCCTCCGGTGCGGGCAGCGTGAGTGCCAGCTTGGCTCCGCGCAGCTCGTCTTCCACGCGCGGGGTCTTGCCATAGCCCGAGCCGTAGATGGTGTTGGCCAGGAACAGCGAACCCGGATTGGAGTAGTCCAGCCCCGGGGTCAGTTGCGAGAAGCCGCCGCGGCGGAAGTCCAGCCGGATCGAATCCAGCTGCGGCGCCGGCAGCAGCTGGGTGTTGTTCTCCAGGTTGGTCTCGTCGCGATTGGCCTTGGAGTAGCTGACGTCGGCGACCAGGCGGGCCTGTCCGAAGTTGAACTCGTTGCTCCAGCCGAATGCGTTGATCTTGTCTTCGCGGCGGTTGTACATGCCACGCACCAGCGGATACACGCCGCTGGCGACGCCACCGCTGAAGCTGCCGTTGGCGTTCACGTCGACGTCGGTCAGGCTCAGGCCCGGCGAGTAGCCGCCGTTGTAGCCGCCGAGGTGCACCTCGAACTGATTGGCGGTGTCGACCTGTTCGGCCTGCGAGTGGAACAGGTCCAGCGTGCTGGTCCACGCGTTGGACGGGCGGAACTGCAGCGTTGCCATCACGCCGTCACGCTCGATGTTGCCGGTGCGGCGCAGTGCCTTGATGCCGTCGGAGTAGAAGGTCCCCGCGGGCACGCCCGGGCGCCAGCCCGCACCGATGGCCTGCCACGGCTCGTACAGGCCGACCTGGTTCTCCTGGATCGGCGTGTCCGAATGCGAGTAGCCGATGGAGAAGCCGAACCGGCGGTCGGCGGACTGGTCGATGTAGCTCGCGTTGAAGCGGTTGCCGTTGGCATCCGCGTCCGCGGCCGAGCCCAGCGAGTTGCGCTGCAGGCGACCGCTGACGGCGATGACGCGCTCGCCGAAGTTCAGCGGCCGCGCGGTCTGCATGTCGAGCGTGCCGGAGAGGCCCTGGCCCACGAGTCCCGCGTCAGGCGTCTTGTACACGGTCACGCCGCTGACCAGCTCGGAGGGATACTGGTCGAACTCGACGCTGCGGTTGTCGCCGGTGCTGACCATCTCGCGCCCATTGAGCAGCGTGGTGGCGAAGTCGGGCGACAGGCCGCGCA
>CBFGOS010000388.1:0-2487 GCA_965650425.1 uncultured Lysobacter sp.
ACCAGCTTCTCGTAGTTGCCACCCTGGTCCCCGGGTATTTCCTCTCGGCATTCGACGTCGTCGACCTGTGCTTCCAGTCGAAGCTGCGCTCGCGGGAGGTGGTGCGCTTCCGGCTCGCCGCCTTCATCCGGAACCGCCGTGGCCGTGAGTGTCGGCGGGAGCATCAGCCGTGCGTCGGCGATGCCCGAGACGCCACGCACCAGCCGCTGCGCCACGGCGATGCCCTCGCCCACGCTGCGCGCGGCGAGCAGGTCGCTGATGCTGGTGGCGGCCGGTTCGCCAGTCGGCGGCAGCGGCACGGAGAGCGTGGACGGCATGGTCGTAAACGGTCAGGGCCGGGGTGTGGAGTCCCCCTCACCTGTAGATTATCGGCGGGGGTGGATGAAACTTCAGTGGGCTCGGCGGGGGATTCATGGCCGGCATAGGCGCACAGTCCTCCGTCCTAGCCGACATTGGGCAGCAGGGGCTCCTTGTATCAAGAAGCGGGTGGACGCAGGCACGAAAATTTCTGAAGCGATGATCGGGCCAGACCGGCTGCTCGCAGCCACTAGCGGTCGTCTAGACCATAAAACCAAACTACCGTTGCATCGAAGGTGGCAATTTGCGTACGACTTGGTGCAAAGGTTGCTTCCAGACAGGAGCTGATGACCGCTTTGAGTGGTAAGCGGACGAGTGCCTTGGCAGGCACGCAAAAAACAAAGAAGCCCCGTCAAAGACGGGGCTTCTGCTATTCAACTGCCTGCCACCGTGCGACCAATGTCAGGCGACTTTGACAATCCGCAACGGGTTATCCCACTCCTTCAGCAACGCCGCCTCACGCGCCTTGGCCTCATGCAGGTGCTGTTCCTTGACGTGCCCGTACCCACGGATGTGCTCCGGAATCGACGCAATCTCCGCCGCCAGATCCACGTTGCCGCGGTCCAGCTTCGGCAGCAGCCCCTCGATGGTGCGGACGTAGTCGACGATCAACTGCCGCTCCATCTTCCGCTCCTCGGTGTAGCCAAACACGTCCAGCTTGGTGCCACGCAGCTTGCGCAGCTTGGCCACCCACTTGAACGCCGTCAGCATCCACGGGCCGTACTCGGCCTTGACCAGCTGCCCGTCCGCGTTCTTCTTCGCGAACAGCGGCGGCGCCAGGTGGAACTTGAGCTTGTAGTCACCGTCGAACTGCTGCTGCACCCGGCGCAGGAACTCGCCGCTGGTGTACAGGCGCGCCACTTCGTACTCGTCCTTGTACGCCATCAGCTTGAACGCGTAGCGCGCCACGGCCTCGGTCAGGTCGGTGCTGCCCGGCGCCTTGGACTGCTCGGCATCGCGAACGCGGTTGACGAAGCCGGCGTAGCCCTTGGCGTACTCGGCGTCCTGGTACTCGGTGAGGAACGCCACGCGGCGCGCGATCAGCTCGTCCAGCGAACGCGACAGGCGCTCGTCGTCCAGTGGCAGGAACGCGACGTTGTCGCCGCCGGCATTGCTGGGCAGGTGACGCAGCTCGTCCTCGTTGCGCACCGCGGCCAGCGGCGCGGCGTTGCCGCCCCACTCGTGGCCTTCCCACTCGCCGGCCTTGAGCATCGGCAGGGCGTGCGGGGTGGCTTCGGCGGCGGTCTGGGCGTTGCGGATCAGGCCAGCGGCCTCGCCCACGGCGGCCGGGTCGATCACCGCCAGGCGGCCCCACGCGAACGCGGTCTTGTTCATCTCCACCGCGGCGCCGTTGAGCTCGATGGCGCGCATCAGCGAGTCCATCGACAGCGGCACCAAACCCTTCTGCCAGGCGTAGCCGAGGATGAACAGGTTGGTGGCGATCGCGTCGCCCATCAGCGCCGTCGCGATCTGGGTGGCGTCCACCGCGTGCAGGCCTTCGCCGCCCAGCGCGCCGTTGATCGCGGCGATGATGTCGGTGGCCGGGAACTGCATGTCCGGGCGGGTGGTGAAGGTGCCCGGCATCGCCTCGTAGGTGTTCAGCACGACCTGCGCGCGACCGCTGCGGATCTTCGACAGCACCCAGTAGTCGTTGACCACGACCATGTCGCAGCCCAGCACCAGGTCGGCCTCGCCGGCGGCGATGCGCACGGCGTGGATGTCATCGGGCGACTTGGCGATGCGGATGTGGGTGGTGACCGCGCCGCCCTTCTGCGCCAGACCGGTCTGGTCCAGCACGGTGGCGCCGCGGCCCTCGAGGTGGCCGGCCATGCCCAGCAGCGCGCCGATGGTGACCACGCCGGTGCCGCCGACGCCGGTCAGCAGGATGTTCCACGGCTGCGACAGGTCGCTGGCCACCTGCGGCAGCGGCAGGTTGGCGAGGCGGTCCTTGGCGGACGAGCCCTTCTTCTTGCGCAGGCCACCGCCTTCGACGGTGACGAAGCTGGGGCAGAAGCCGGTGGTGCAGCTGTAGTCCTTGTTGCAGTTGGACTGGTCGATCTCGCGCTTGCGGCCGAACTCGGTTTCCTTCGGCAGCACCGACACGCAGAACGACTTCTTGCCGCAGTCGCC
>CBFGOS010000389.1:0-2482 GCA_965650425.1 uncultured Lysobacter sp.
GTGAAGAAAGACCTGCCCGCGCCGCGCGCGTGCCGTGTTGTCCATGCGGGCATTGGCATCAGGGCGACGCACGTAGAGGAAGCCCGAGCTGTCCGCGAGCCAACGCGGGCGGAAGCCGTTGGAATCGGCCCATAACGGCCAGGTGATGGTGTCCGGCAGGAGTTGCATGGCCATCAGGTCGAACACCCGCAACGTCGGGTTTGCCTCGCCCTTCTGCGTCGTGCCGAAGGTCAGGTAGCGGCCGTCGGGCGAGAGCACGCGTGCGGCATCCACTTCGGACCACGGGCCGTCCTTCTGCGGCAGGCGAGCGAGCAGGTCGATCGGCGTCTCGGTGCCCGTTGGGCCCAAGCGCGTGTACAGGCCCAACTGGCTGCTGCCGTCGGGCGAGCGGCGGTACAGCCAGCGGTTGTTACGCACCTGCAGGGCGCGCACGCCGGGACCCGGTTGGTCCAAGGCCGCGATGCGGCGTTGCAGCGCATCGCGGCCGGGGATGCCATCCAGCGTGGCGCGTGCGTGGCTGGCCTCGGCCTTCGCCCACCGGTCGAACCCGGCGCCGCCTTGTTCCATCCAGCGGTACGGATCGTGGATCTCCACTCCGTTGACGGTTTCGGTCACGGGGATGGGGTTGGGGAGCGTAGGCTCGGCGGCCTGGCCGCTGTGCGCGCACAGCACAGCTGTGATGCCGATGACACATGCGTGGGTGAAATTCGCCACCGCGTCCCCTTGTGGAATGGCTGTAAACCAGCCAGGACAACGAGGTGGCGCCGTTGGAACGGACAACCGCCGACATGAGTTGGGGGCTCCGGCCACGCAGGTGCTGGACCCGACAATGCGCACTACAGTGCCGGGCCCCTGAGCGCTGGAACGCGCCGGGCGTCCATCGGTGCCGAGGTGGCGCGGACGTCCTTAGAAATCCCAGCGTCCGCTGATGGACACCGGCATTGAGACGCGACTACCGGTGTCGTTGATGGCCGCCAAACCGAGCCCGGCGATCGCGGAATCATCGTCGGAAAGATCGTCGATGTAGTTCACCCCTGCGGCGAGCGTCATGCTGAAGCGCTCGGTGAACGGGATCTGCACGCCGGCCTCGAGCCCGCCGCTCAGCGCCCAGCCCTTCTCATAGAACGCCGCATTGGGGATCGTGATTCCGGCGTCGGGAATCTCGAAGGTGGCCCGGATGACATCCGTTTCAGTCGCACCGAGTCGCGCCGCAAAGAACGGTTGGATTCGCCCATCGGTGCCAAGGAATTGCCGGTAGCCGACCTCCCACGTATAGGCGTCATAGCTCGAGAACTCGCCGAACACGTCGAGCTCGGTATCGAGCGCCGGCACGTAGGCGGCACCCACTCGCACCCGACCCTCATCGGCGCTGGTCTCCCTCGCCTGGAGGAATACTTCGCTCCGCTCACTCAGTCCATAGCCCACTTCCAGGCCCAACGACCTGGCCGTGCCATAGATCTCGTCGTGGCCGCGCGACCGGATGCGCAGTTGCGCATCGACGCCAGCCAGCGCGGGGTTGAGCGGGCCCAGGTCGGGCACGTCTACGGTCGCGCCGCCGTGCACGTCGCCGCTGAGCGGCTTGTCGAGGCCGCCGAGCACGGACATGGAGAAACGTCCGCTCTCGGGTGCGGCCAGGGCGGGGAAAGCCAGCGCACAGAGCGCGGTGCAAAGCAGCAGCTTGTTCATGAGGGGTTCTCCGGGTGGGTGATGCCGGGAGTGGCAGCGATGCCGTGGCTAGGGCAACGGCATCGTGCCGGCGCAGGGGGCGGTCTGGATCAGGGCATCAGCACGCGGTCGACGACATGCACGACGCCGTTGCCAGCGACGAGGTCGGTAGCGGTCACGATGGCTTTGCCGCCCCTGGCATCGGTGAGCACGACGCGGTTGCCGTCGACGCTGGCGACCAGTTTGCCGCCCTGCACGGTGGTCAGTTCAGCCTTGCCGCCCGCGGCTTTGATCGTCGAAACGAGCGTGGCGGCGTCGACCGCGCCGGGCACCACGTGGTAGGTCAGGACGCCGGTCAGCGTGGCGTTGTTCTCGGGCTTGAGCAGGGTGTCGACGGTGCCGGCGGGCAGCGCGTGGAACGCGGCGTTAGTCGGCCCGAAGACAGTGAACGGGCCAGTCGAGGACAGTGTGCCGGCCAGGCCGGCCGCCTTGACCGCGGCGACGAGGGTGGTGTGGTCGGGCGAACTGACGGCGACGTCGACCACGGTCGACTGCTTGGCCGGAGCGGCGGCGCTGGCGGTGCCGGCATGGGCCGTGGACGCCAGCGGCGCGAGCAGGGCGAGCGAAAAAGCCAAGGCGATGCGATGGGAATTCATGGTGTGCCTCGTGCGGGATGGAGGGTTGGCTGCATGGGCAGCAAGGCGTGTTACGCCGGATGGGGCGACTCGGATGCATCCTGCGATCGGAGCAGCTGTCAGCTGACGCCGCGCGGCCATTTCACCCGTGTAAAATTTTCGGACCCTTTCCCCGAGCCGCC
>CBFGOS010000390.1:0-2478 GCA_965650425.1 uncultured Lysobacter sp.
GCCACCATGCGCGCATCAAGGGTCTCGAGGGCCTGCGCATGCAGGCGCCCCAGGTTGTCGATGAGTTGCTCGTCGGCCAGTTGCTGCTCGAGGTCGCCATCATCCACCAAGCGCAGGACGTGCTCGACCTTACCTTCGGGCTGGGCCATTCCGGCGTATGCACGGAAGGCCGCCAGGACGGACTGTCCAAAGCGCTGCACGATCTGACTACGCGCACGCCGCAGGTCGCGCAGCGCCGTCAGTTCGACCCCTTCCGAGCCCACTTGGGCGCGGTCGAAGAGGTAGTCGTCGGTCCGCCGCAATGCAGACTCAGCCACGTAGTTGAGGGCTTCGACGCAGGTTTGCTGCAACTCCAGCACGAGCTGGTGCGGGTCAGCGCCCAGCCCCCGATGAGCCGGCTGCTGGGCCACCGAATGCAGCGTTTGGACCGATCCGTTCATGCCGCATTTATACCGCTGCCAAACGGCCATGCCAGCGACAAACTGACGTGAATTGTCAGATCTTTGACGAACTCGACAGTTCGGGGTGACTCAGGACGTCATCCGGTCCCAAAACCCCTTCACTCCGTCAATGAAGGTCGAGGACCTGGGCGAGTGACGACGGGCATCCTCGCCCGAGAACGTGGCCTCGAACTTCTCCAGCAGTTCGCGCTGATCGGCAGTCAGGTTGACCGGGGTTTCGACCACCACGCGGCAGTACAGGTCTCCGGGCTTGCGGCTGCGCACGGACTTCACACCCTTGTCGCGGAGGCGGAAGAGCTTGCCGGTCTGGGTCTCCGCCGGGATTCGCAACTCCACCTCGCCACCGAGCGTGGGCACGCGGATGGCATCGCCCAGTGCCGCCTGGGAGATCCGGATCGGCACCTCGCAATGCAGGTCGTCGCCATCGCGCTGGAAAATGTCGTGCTCGCGGACCCGAACCTCCACGTACAGGTCGCCCGGGGGGGCGCCTGCGGGACCCGCTTCGCCCTCGCCAGCCAACCGGATGCGGTCGCCATTGTCCACGCCGGCGGGGATCTTGACCTGCAGGGTCTTGGTCCGCTCCACCCGACCCTGTCCGTGGCAGTCGCCACAGGGGTTGGCAATGGTCTGGCCGCGCCCGCCGCAATGCGGGCAGGCCTGCTGCATCGAGAAGATTCCGCGCTGAAAGCGGACCTGGCCGCGCCCATGGCACGTGCCGCACGTTTCCACCTTGCCGTCGGCGGAACCGCTGCCGTGGCAGGTGTCGCACTCGTCGAGGGTGGGCACTTCGATCTGCTTCTCGACGCCCCCGACGGCCTCTTCCAGCGACAGCTCCATCACGTAGCCGACGTCGGCTCCACGACGCGGACCGCGTGTGCCACCGCCACCACCGCCGAAGATGTTGCCGAAGATGTCGCCGAAGATATCGCCCATGTCGGCGTAGCCCGGCCCACCGCCACCACCGCCCATGCCGTGCTCGAACGCGGCATGGCCATGCTGGTCGTACATGCGACGCTTGGAAGCGTCCGAGAGGACCTCGTAGGCCTCCTTGCTATCCTTGAACGATTCCTCGGCGGCCTTGTCGCCCGGATTGCGGTCCGGGTGGTATTTCATCGCGCAGCGACGGTACGCCTTCTTCAGCTCATCGTCGCTGGCGGTGCGGGCCACGCCCAGGACTTCGTAGTAATCGCGCTTGCTCATTGCGGCTCGGTAATTCCCCGCCCGCCGAGACCGGCAGGGCTGACTTCGTTGACATGCATCGCGTTCAAACAACGAGGGTCCGGGACCGCGTCGCGAACCCGGACCCCGTCCGATCCCCTCGCCTGCCCGCACCTCCAGGTGCGGCACGGGCCGGGGGCGACCGGTTACTTCTTGTCGTCTTCCTTGACCTCGGTGAACTCGGCGTCTACCACGTCGTCACCGGCCTTGACACCGCCCGCGGCGGCACCTGCGTCACCCGGCTGCGCAGCCTGCGCCGCGGCGAACAAGCCCTGGGCGGCCTCTTCCAGCGCCTTCGACTTGGCCTCGATCTGGCCCTTGTCGTCGCCCTTCATGGCGGTCTCGAGTTCGGCGATCGCGCCCTCGGCGCGGCCGATCACGTCGCCCGGCACCTTGTCGCCATTTTCCTTGATGGTCGTGCGCGTCATGTGGATCAGGCCGTCGGCATGGTTGCGGGCCTGGACCAGCTCGTGGAACTTCTGGTCCTCCTCGCGGTGCGCCTCGGCGTCCTGCACCATCTTGTTGATCTCGTCCTCGGACAGGCCCGAACCGGCCTTGATTTCGACCTTCTGCTCCTTGCCGGTCTTCTTGTCCTTCGCGGTCACGTGCACGATGCCGTTGGCGTCGATGTCGAACGACACCTCCACCTGCGGCATGCCGCGCGGCGCCGGCTCGATGCCCGACAGGTCGAAGCGGGCCAGCGACTTGTTGTAGCGGGCCTGCTCGCGCTCACCCTGCAGCACATGCACCGTCACCGCGGACTGGTTGTCCTCGGCGGTGGAGAAGGTCTGCGAGGCCT
>CBFGOS010000391.1:0-2465 GCA_965650425.1 uncultured Lysobacter sp.
CGTTGGTGTCCTGGCACTCGTCCACCAGCAGGTAGCCGATGCGCTCGCGCCAGGCCAGGCGCAGGTCCTCGTGGGCCTCCAGCAGCTGCACCGGCAGGCGGATGAGGTCGTCGAAGTCGACGGCGTTGAAGGTGGCCAGCCGCGCCTGGTACCGCGCGTACACCAGCGCCGCCTCGGTCTCGCGCGTGCTGCGCGCGGCCTCCAGCGCCTGCTCGGGCGACAGGCCGGCGTTCTTCGCGCGCGAGATCAGGTTGCGGGTGTCGTCGACCACGTCCGGCTTGCTGCCGGGCGGCAGCAGGTCCTTGATTTGCGCGGCGCTGTCGTCGCTGTCGAAGATGCTGAAGCCGCGGCGCAGGCCGGCGTGCGCGTGCTCGATCTGCAGGAACTTCAGGCCCAGGGCGTGGAAGGTGCAGATGGTCAGGCCGTCGGCCGCGTCGCCCTTGATCCGCTTGGCCACGCGCTCGCGCATTTCCTTCGCCGACTTGTTGGTGAAGGTGATGGCGGCAATGCGCTTGGCGGGCATGCGTCCGGACGCGATCAGGTGCGCGATCTTCTCGACGATGACGCGGGTCTTGCCGCTGCCCGCGCCGGCGAGCACGAGCAGGGGGCCGTCGGTGTGCAGGACGGCGGCGTGTTGGGGGGGGTTGAGGCCGTGCATGGAAACTCTGGGGCCGGCAGGCCGGCATGGCCCATCAGTTTACCTGCCTCCGGCGGCCGGGACCGGTACGCTTGTCGACCTACCCCACATGGAATGCATGGAATGCCCCTGTTACGACCCGCGATCCTCGCCCTGTGCATGGCCTTGCCGCTGGCGGCCTCCGCCAAGGACCGTGCGGCGCCGCCGCCCGACCCGATGCTGGCGCCGGAACTGATGCGCGCGGGCTTCATGGAAGGCCACCAGGACATGAAGTACCGCCTGCTCGGCCAGCGCGCCTACCGCGAGAAACGCTTCGACGACGCCTTCCGCTTCTTCCGCCGCGCCGCCTACTACGCCGACAAGCCGTCGCAGGGCATGATCGCGGAGATGTACTGGAACGGCGATGGCGTGCCCCGCGACCGCGCGCTGGCGTACGCCTGGATGGACCTTGCCGCCGAGCGGGGCTACCAGGGGTTCCTGGGCCTGCGTGAGCGCTACTGGGCCGCGCTGGACCCGGCCGAACGCGAACGTGCGTTGGCCGAAGGCGCAGGGGTCTACGCGGTCTACGGCGACGAGGCCGCGCGCCCGCGGGCCGACTTCCAACTGCGCCTGGCGCGGCGTAGCGTCACCGGCAGCCGCACCGGCATGGTGGGCGCGCTGACGATCACGATACCGACGCCCACCGGCGAGGAAGTCGTGGATGGCAGCAAGTTCTACGACGACCGCTACTGGGACCCCAAGAAGTACTGGGCGTGGCAGGACCAGGTGTGGATGAAGCCCAGCATCGGCCGGGTCAGCGTCGGCGAGGCCGAGGTCGTGCGCGATGCCGAGCCGACGCGCATTCCGCGGACCGAGCCGCAGGCGGACGTGCCGCCGCCGGAGGTGCCGCCGGAGCCGTGAGTCAGCTTCGCGCCGTTACACTGGCGCGATGGCCAAGCTCTACTTCTATCACTCGGCGATGAACGCCGGTAAGACCACCACGCTGCTGCAGTCGGCATACAACTACCGCGAGCGCGGCATGCGCGCGGCGATCCTGACACCGCGGCTCGACCACCGCGGTGGCAGCGGCGTGGTGGCCTCGCGCATCGGCCTGCAATCGGACGGCATCGGCTTCGATCGTGACCAGGACCTGCTGGCCGTGGTGGAGGCCGACATCGCCGCCCACGGCCCGTTGCATTGCGTGCTGGTGGACGAGGCGCAGTTCCTGACGAAGGCGCAGGTGTGGCAGCTGAGCGAAGTGGTCGATGCCCTGCGGATTCCGGTGCTGTGCTACGGGCTGCGCACCGACTTCCGCGGCGAGCTGTTCGAGGGCAGCCAGTACCTGCTGGCGTGGGCCGACGAGATCACCGAGATCAAGACCATCTGCCACAGCGGCAAGAAGGCGACGATGACCGTGCGCGTGGACGAGCAGGGGCGTGCGGTGCAGGACGGCCCGCAGGTGGAGATCGGTGGCAACGAGCGCTACGTATCGGTGTCGCGCGCGGAGTTCAAGAAGGTGATGCGCGGCGAAGGCGTGATCGAGCCGCTGCAGCCGTCGTTGCTGTGATCATCGTGGCGCCATGCGCCGGCACGCGGATTCGACCGCGGCCACCTCACGGGTGAGCGCGCCGCCTTCGGGCTGCCATTGCGCGAGCGGCGCACGCAAGACCACCAGCGCGGGCGGGGCCGCGGGGCCGGGGCCGTGCTGGCAGGCGACGTCGGCCGCATAGGCGCCGGCGCGTACGCTGGCCAACACCATTTCTCCGGCAATACCCCGCCGCTGCGCCAGTCCATTCAGCTCACGCAGCGCGCCGTCGTCGCCGGCGCGTGCGCGCGCCCATGCCCAGGC
>CBFGOS010000392.1:0-2443 GCA_965650425.1 uncultured Lysobacter sp.
GGCGCGCTCGGTCGCCGATGACGGTGACGTGACACCCAGATCCTGAGTCAGCGGCTGGCCTGATGGGGCCTTGACCTGCAACTGTCGACTACGCCAGTCCGATCCTCGGGCCGATGGATCAGGCCGGATTCCCGCCCAAGCGCCCCATCGCGGCCCGGTAATGCCGCAGTTCGGCAATGGAGTCGTGGATGTCGGACAACGCCGTGTGCGTGCCGGCCTTTTTTACGCCCGCCAGCACGTCAGGCGCCCAGCGACGCGCGAGTTCCTTCACCGTGCTGACGTCCAGGTTGCGGTAGTGGAAATACTGCTCCAGCGCCGGCATGCAGCGGTACAGGAAACGGCGGTCCTGGCAGATCGAATTGCCGCAGATCGGTGAAGCCTTCGCCGCCACCCACTGCGCGAGGAAGGCAAGCGTCTGGGACTCTGCTTCGGCCATGGGCACGCCCTCCTCCAGGATGCGCTTCCAGAGCCCAGACTTCCCGTGCTGGTTGCGATTCCACTCGTCCATCGCCTCCAGGCGCTCGACAGGATGGGCAATGGCGAACACCGGCCCCTCCGCCAACACATTGAGGTCGCCGTCGGTCACCACCGTGGCGATCTCAATGATCGAATCGCGGTCGGTATCCAACCCGGTCATCTCCAGGTCGATCCAGATCAGGCGGTGTTCGTTGGATGAAGTGGCCACGTGGACTCGCGATACGGGATGGGACGGCGCATCATAGCGCAAGGCACTTTTTCCCCAATGGAGCGCGCTGCGTGGACCTGACCAGCTTCGGCGAACACGCCATTCTTACCGCCATGCTGGCCCCTGCCTTGCTGATGGCGGCGACAGGCTCGCTGCTCATCTCCGCCAATACGCGCCTGGCACGCGTCGTGGATCGCTTGCGCGCCCTCATCAAGGAGTGGAAAGACGACGCACCCGACCGCGATCAGCGCGATCGTCAGATCCAGCGTCATCGCCTGCGCGCCCACCTGGTGCTGCGTACTTGCCAGATGCTCTACCTCGCGTTGGGCGCATTCGTCGGCACCAGCCTGGGCTTGGCGGCTGACACCTTGTTTAACTTCAAGCTGGGCGCGGTGCCCACGGCGTTGGCCGTTCTCGGCGTATTGTGCCTGCTGGTGGCAAGCACATTGATGTGGCGTGAGGTGAGCCTGGCGGTGACCAGCTTCGACGACGAATTGGACCAGGAGCTGGCGCGTAGGCGCAATTGAGAAGAGCTGTCTGGAGTCGCGTGAGCGCCGCTCCCGGACCAGACCGCCGTCAGAGCAAGGGGCGGCCGCGCTTTGCGCGGAAATAGTTCGTCAGCCGTGTGCTGGCTTCGCTGGCGAGGACGCCGCCGGTGACCTCGACCCGATGGTTGTGGCGTGGGTCCGCCAACATATCGAACACACTGCCGGCCGCCCCGGTCTTGGGATCCGTGGCGCCAAACACCACGCGGGCAATGCGTGCGTGGATCATTGCCATCGCACACATTGCACACGGCTCCAGGGTCACGTAAAGCGTGGCCCCGAGCAGCCGGTGGTTTCCCAATCGCTTGCCGGCCTGGCGCATGGCCACGATCTCCGCATGCGCCGTGGGGTCCTGCTCGGTGATATTGCGGTTCCAGCCCTCGCCGAGCACCTCGCCATCGGCGGACACCAGCACCGCGCCGACGGGAATCTCGTCGTCTTCCTGCACCGCGCGCTCGGCCAACGCGAGCGCCTGCTGCATCCAGCGCCCGTCAGTTTCCAGTTGCGTCGAGGGCTCCCGCTCGGTCATTGCGGCCGGATCACTCCCACTCGATCGTGGCCGGCGGCTTGCCGCTGATGTCGTACACCACGCGCGAAACGCCGCGCAGTTCATTGATGATGCGGTTGGACACCGTGCCCAGGAACTCGTACGGCAGGTGTGCCCAGTGCGCGGTCATGAAGTCGATGGTTTCCACCGCGCGCAGCGCGATCACCCACTCATACGCGCGTGCGTCGCCCACCACGCCCACCGACTTGACCGGCAGGAACACTGCGAACGCCTGGCTGGTCTTGTCGTACAGGTCGGCCTTGCGGAGCTCGTCGATGAAGATGTGGTCGGCCTTGGCCAGCAGTTCGGCGTACTCGGGCTTGACCTCGCCCAGGATGCGCACGCCCAGGCCCGGACCCGGGAACGGATGGCGGTACACCATCTCGCGCGGCAGGCCGAGCTCGACGCCCAGGCGCCGCACCTCGTCCTTGAACAGCTCGCGCAGCGGCTCCACCAGCTTGAGCTTCATGTCTTCCGGCAGGCCACCCACGTTGTGGTGGCTCTTGATCACGTGCGCCTTGCCGGTCTTGCTGCCGGCCGACTCGATCACGTCCGGGTAGATTGTGCCCTGCGCCAACCACTTGGCATTGCTGAGCTTGTTCGATTCCTCATCGAAGATCTCGACGAACAGGTTGCCGATGATCTTGCGCTTGGCTTCCGGGTCGC